>JALVEX010000271.1 GCA_027030435.1 Paracoccaceae bacterium | reverse complement strand
GAAGGGCGCGTTGAAGAGCCAATGGCCGAACATGATGCCGAGGAAGGTGAGCGGCACCGGTGTCAGGATCACCAGCGGCAGCCTGAAGGAGCCGAACTGCGCCACCACGAGGATGTAGATCCCGAGAAGCGCCACCATGAAGGCCGCGCCCATGTCGCGGAACGTCACCCAGGTGACTTCCCACTCTCCGTCCCACAGGAGGGTGCTGTGGCTCTCGTCCTCCGGCTGGCCGTGATAGCGGATGACGGGCTTTTCGAGGTCGCCCCAATCCATCTGGTCGAGCTTGTCGGCCACCGCGAGCATGCCGTAAAGCGGCGCCTCGAACTGGCCTGCGAGCTCGCCCATCACCATCTCGGCATAGCGGCCGTTGTGGCGGAAGATCGGGTAGGAGGCCCGATCCTCGCGGATCTTCACCACGTCGCCGAGCTCCACCACGCCGCGATCGCCGGGCAGCACGTTGGTGGGCACGGGGGTGGCGAGCATGCGCTCGTCGATCACCCGCTCGCTTTTATCGCGCGCCACCACGATCGGGATCGGCTGGCGGCCCTTGCCGCGGTGGGAATAGCCGATGGTGACCTGCGAATTCAGCATCCTGAGCGTATCGAGCACGTCGCGCTCCTGCACCTTGAAGAACTCGAGATCATCGCCCGAAAGCTCGGCGCGGAACTGGCGCGCGCGGGTGCCGAAGCTGTCGTCCACGTCCACGATGAAGGGCACGCTTTCAAAGGCCGCGCGGATGCGGCGCGCGGTTTCGCGGCGGGTTTCGGCATCGGGGCCGTAAACTTCCGCGAGCAGCGTGGCGATCACCGGCGGGCCGGGGGGCGGCTCGACCGTTTTCACCGTGCTGCCGGCGGGCAGATCGTGGATGCCCGTCTTCAGCCGCTCGCGCAGATCGAGCGCGATCTCGTGGCTGGTGCGCTCACGATCGCCCTTGGGGAGTAGCTCGATCTGCACCTGGCCGAGCTCGGGCAGCTGGCGCAGGTAGTAGTGGCGCACCAGGCCGTTGAAATCGAAGGGCGCGGCGGTGCCGGCATAGGTCTGGGCAGAGATTACCTCAGGCATCCCGAGCGCGATGCGGGCGGCCTGCTGGAGCACAGCATCCGTCATCTCCACCGAGGAGCCCTCCGGCAGATCCACCACCACCGAAAGCTCCGACTTGTTGTCAAACGGCAGGAGCTTCACCGTCACGTCCTTTGTGTAGAGCGCGGCGAGAGAGCCGAAGGAGAGCACAACCACCACAAGGAGGAACAGCAGGCTGCGCGCCTTCGTCTTCAGGATCGGGCGGGCGAAGGCGGCGTATATGCGCCCGATCTTCCCGCCGTCCGGTCCGCCTTCCTGATGCGCCACGGGGGCGTTGGCGGCGATCTTCATCATCAGCCAGGGGGTGATGGTGACGGCGATGAAGAACGAAAAGATCATCGCCGCCGAGGCATTGGCGGGGATCGGGCTCATGTAGGGGCCCATCAGCCCGGAGACGAACATCATCGGCAACAGCGCCACAACCACCGTGAGCGTGGCCACGATCGTGGGGTTGCCCACCTCCGCCACGGCGGCAACGGCGGCGCCGAAATGGCTCTGCTCGCGCCGCTTTCCGGCCCAGTGGCGGGCGATGTTCTCGATCACCACGATGGCGTCATCCACCAGGATCCCGATCGAGAAGATCAGCGCGAAAAGCGAGACCCGGTTGATCGTGTAGCCCATGATCCAGCTGGCAAAGAGCGTGATCAGGATGGTGACGGGAATGACGATCGCCACCACCACCGCCTCGCGCCAGCCGATCGCAAGCCAGATCAGAACCACGATCGAGATGGTGGCAAGCCCGAGGTGGAACAGAAGCTCGTTGGCCTTCTCGTTGGCGGTTTCGCCGTAGTTGCGGGTTACTTCCACATCGAGGCTCTCGGGGATCAGGCTGCCCTCGAGCGTGTGCAGCTTTTCCTCGATCGCCTTGGCCACCACCACCGCATTGGCGCCGGCGCGCTTGGCGATGGCGAGGGTCACGGCCGGGCGGCGATTGACTTCACCCTCCGCGCCCTTGTGGAGCGTGGCCACGTGATATTCATCGAGATCGCGGGTGAAGCGCACGTCCGCCACGTCACGCACATAGACGGGCCGGCCATCGCGGGTCGTGAGCAGGAGGTTGCCGATCTCTTCCGGCGTCTTGAGCGTTTCGCCGAGGATGAGGCCCACCTGATCGCCGTTGTTGCGCACCAGCCCGGCGGGGGAGGATTTGTTGGCCCCCTCCACCTTTCCGGCAAGCTGTTGCAGCGTCACCCCGTAGAGCGCGAGCTTCTCGGGATCGGGATCGATCCTGAGCGCCTCGGCCTCATCGCCGACGATATAGGTATAGCCCACATCCTCGATCTTGGTGATTTCCTTCTCCACCTCGCGCACGATGCGGCTCACATCCGCGCCGGCAAGAGCCTTCTCCTGGCCCTCCGCAGGCGAGAAGGTGAGGGTGACGATCGCCACGTCATTGATGCCGCGCCCCACCACGAGGGGCTGGGGGATGCCCACGGGGATGCGATCGAGATTGGAGAGGAGCTTGTCGCGCAGGCGCAGGATCGCGGTATCGGCCGAGAGCCCCACCTTGAAGCGGGCGGTGACCATCACGCGATTGTCGCGCGTCTGGGAATAGACATGCTCGACATCATCAATCCCCTTGATGATGTTTTCCAGAGGCTCGGTCACGAGCTTCACCGCATCCTCGGCCTTCAGCCCGTCGGCGCGCACATGCACATCCACCAGCGGCACCGAGATCTGCGGTTCCTCCTCGCGCGGCAGCGAAACCAGCGCGATCAGCCCCATGGCCACGGCGGCCATCAGGAAAAGCGGGGTCAGCGGCGACAGGATGAATTGTCGTGTCAGCCGCCCTGCGATGCCGAGGGCACCGGGTTCGCCAAGCTCACTCATCGCCGATCACCACTTCATCGCCGGGCACGAGCCCCGTGAGAATCTCGACCCATTCCGCGCCGTCGATCGTGGTGCGCTGGCCCGGCACCACGGCGCGGCGCAGGATCTCCTCGCCGGTTTTCACCTTCACGAAATCGATCCCGCCCGTCATCGAAAGCGCCGCGGCGGGCACGAGGATCGCCTCGCGCTGGCCAACCGGCAGGCGCACCGGAACACGCTTGCCGACGAAGCGGTTTTCAAGATCGGGCACATCCACATCGGCCTGCACCCGCCCGGCAACGATCTGCGGGTAGATCTTGACAAGCCGGCCCTTGCGCGCGCCATTGGCATTCTCGCCGGCGCCGATCTCGATTTCGTCGCCTTCCGCCAGATCATCGGCGTGGCGTTCGGGCAGCGAGAGGCGCAGGAAGAGCCCGCCGCCGCCGATGATCGCCACCGGCTCGCCGGGGTTGATCACCGAGCCTTTCGATACCGGCACGTCAAGCACGATGCCGTCTTCTGGCGCCAGCACCTCGCCTTCGCTCACCTGCTGTTCGATCACACGGCGATCGGCCTCGACGCTGCGGATCTGGCCTTTGAGCACATCCACTTCGGTGGTGAGCTGTTCGAGGCGCTGGGTGGTGATCACGCCGCGCTTGATCAGCTCCTGGCCGCGCTTCAGCTCGGCCTCGGCCGTGGCGAGGCGGGCCTGGAGGGCTTCGAGCTGGGCGTCGATCGCCTTCAGGCGGAAGGCGAGCTTGTCATCCTTCACCACGGCAAGGCGCTGGCCGGCCTTCACCCGATCGCCCTCGGTGGTTTCGAGGATCTCGATCGTGCCGCCGATACGGGCGCGCGCCGGCACGCGCTCGCGTGCCTCGATCATGCCGTAGATCGCTTTCCATTCGGTGATCGGGCGGGGCTCGACGGCGAGCGTCTCGCCGCGCGCGAGCGTGGCTGTGCCCGCTGTGGCCAGCAGGGCCGCGATCAGGAGCGAGGGGAGGTGTTTCATGGCTGACAATCCTTCTTTCTTGCCGCGTCGGGGCAGAAACGGTCTGCCTCATCACTAGGGGCAGGGGGGGCGCTTTTCAACCTGTGGCGCATCTGATTGTTCCCTTTTGCTTCCCGGCATCCTAGCATGCGTGCAGATCCGGGGTGGAATTCCCGTCCTGGCACCATATATATTCAATAACACGAATATGAATAGCAAAGGCGAAAAAATGAGTAAACCCCTGAAACTGACATGCCTCGAATGCGGCAAGGTCAACCGCGTGCCCTCCGACAAGCTGGGCGCGGGGCCGAAATGCGGCGTCTGCGGCGCGCGGCTTATGGATGGCAAGGTGCATGAAATCGATTTCGCAACCCTGCAGAAGGCGGCGAAAACCGACGAAGTGCCCCTGGTGGTGGATTTCTGGGCGCCCTGGTGCGGGCCATGCCGGATGATGGCGCCGGAATTTTCCAAGGCAGCGGCGGCGATGCGCGATTCGGTGCGGTATTCGAAAATCAACACCGAGGACTATCCGCAGGCATCAAGCGCCTACAACATCCGCGGCATCCCGACGATGGCCCTGTTCAGGAACGGACGCGAGGTGGCGCGCCAGTCGGGCGCCATGCCGGCAAGCGCGATCGAGGCCTGGGTGCGCCAGCACGCGGGCTGACCGGGCATCCGGGAGAGCCGGAGGGCTTGTGCCGGGGCGCGGGCCGCGCCCCGGGGCTTTCTTGCCTCCGGCGGGGATATTTATCGACCAATGATGGACGCGCGCGGCCTGCAGCCTGCCCGCTTCAGTGCCGCATCATTCGATGCCGAGGCTTTCGAGGGTCCGCCGGATCTCGCGGCGCACGAGCTTGCGCACGTTGCGGGTGATGCGCAGGCCAAGCTCGCCACGCAATTCTTCCTGCAGGACGTCCTGAATGATGCTGCGCAGCGCATCCTCATCCAGGGGCAGGACGGCTGGCTCTGGTGTTCCGGCCTCGTCCGAGGCATCTGCATCCAGAGCCGGGACACCGGAGGCCTCAGCATCCGGGGCTGGGGCCGTTTCATCCTCCGTAACGTGGCGCGCCTCATGCGCCGCCTCATCCTGGCGCGCGGCGCGCGATGACGCGAAGCCGGGCACTCGATCTTCGGGCGCTGTCATCGCCGGAGCTTTCTCATCCTCTTCCTGCCGGCGCAGGCGGGGAAGGGGAACGGCGGTGGCGGCCTCCTGGGCCGGATCCTCGCTGCCGTCGGGCTCGAATTCGATGTTCTGCGCGCCGATGGCGGCTTCAAGCTCGAGGATCGTCCTTTCAAGTTCAGCGATGCTTGAATGGGTGCGATCGGGGAGCGAATCCCCGGCGGCAGCGTCATCGCTTTCCGCGAGGGGGGGCGAGGCGGGCGATTCGCTGCCCGGTGCCGCTGGCGATTGCGCGTTCCCGCCCGCGGGCTCGCTGATACGGAAATCCGGGGTCAGGACGAATTTTCCGGCCGGCGTTGGTGCCTGCCGGGTTTCGTCATGTGATGCCCTGCCTTTTCGCCCGCCCTGGGCGACGAGCCGGCGGATCGAGGAGAGGACATCCTCCACGTCATTCTCTGATGAAACCGGTTCCTGCATCTTCACTCCTGCCTTGAATGCGCCCCGCACCCTACTTTTGGAAGGATCATATCCGCCCGGGGCGCGCGGCACAACATGCCAGGGCATCCATGCCCGCCCTGTGGGGATTTTCCCGCCCTGCGGGCCAGGGATGGCGCATCCTGCCTGCTATTTGCCAAGCGCCTTCATCACCGCATCGAGCCGCTTGCCGCGCGCGCCGGTGGCCGGCGCGTCCTGCACGGCCTTGTAGTAGGCGGCGGGATCGTAGGTCGGGATGCCGAGGCGCAGGTGCTCGGCGGTCAGCAGCCCCATGGCGGAAAGCAGGCCATAGGCAGCGATATATTCGCTGGTGACGGCGGATACGCGATTGGCCTGGGCATCAAGCAGCTCCTGCTCGGCATCGAGCACATCGAGCGTGGTGCGCGCGCCGAGCTTGGCTTCTTCCTTGGTGCCGTTGAAGGCCACGCGGGCGGCGCGGATCTGTTGATCCGTGGCGGCGATCTGAGCGCGGGCGACCTGGAGATTGGCCCAGGCATTGCCCACCCCCTGGGCGACATTGAGCCCCACGGTATGGAGTGCCGCGCGCACCGCATCGCGCTGGGCCATGGCCTTGCGGTAAAGGGCGCTGAGCTTGCCGCCCTGGTAGATCGGGCCGCCGAATTCGAGGCTGACGGAGCTGCTGTCATTGCCATCGTCATCGATGGCGACCTGCCCCTTCAGCTTGAGTTGCGGACCCATCAGCGCGGCGGCGCGGCGCACCGAAAGCTCGGCCGCGGCCACCTCGTGCTGCACCTTGCGGATCTGGGGGTGCGAGGCCAGCGCCACGCTCTGTGCCGCTTCGCGCGATTTTGCGGTTTGCGGCAGGCGGGGCGGCACCTTGAGCGATTTCGGATAATGGCCGATGGCGGCCCTGTATTCTTCGCGCGAGGCGGCAAGTGCGCCTCTGGCAGAGGCAAGCCCGGCCTCGGCCTGGGCGAGGCGGGAGCGGGCGATGGCAACATCCGTGCGGGTGACCTCGCCCACGTCGAAGCGATCCTGGGCGGCGCGCAGCTGCTCGCGGATCACGCGCACGTTGTTTTCCCGCAAGGTGACGATCTCGCGATCGCGGCGCACGTTCATGTAGGCGGTGACGGCACGCAGCAGCACCTGCTGCTCCACATCGATGAGCCCCTCGCGGGTGGCAAGCACGGTTTCCTTCGCCGCCTCCGTGGCGAGCTTCGAGCCGCCGCCGTCATAAAGCAGCATTTCCGCCGAAAGCCCGATATTGGCCGAGAGGTGATCGCCGCCCGGAATGCGCACCGGCTCGATATAGGTGGCAGAAGCGAAATAGCTCAGGATAGGGCGCAGCGCGGCCATGGAGGCGGCCACATCCTCATCCGCCGCGCGCAGGAGGGCGCGGTTCTGCTCCAGAAGGCCGCTGGTGCGGTAGGCGGAGATGAGGGCATCGGCCAGGCTTTCGGCCCGCGAAGGCGCCGCAAACGCGAGTGTTGCCAGCGCCATCAGCCAGACCGAGAGCGTGCGTTTCAGGATCGCATACATGTTCATGTTCCTCTTTTCTGCTCGGACCTGCCGCCTTCCTGCTTGCCGGGCATCCCTTCGGATGTGCCGCGGTGCCACCGGCCATGTCGCCCGGCCTTCGGCAGGAACCTTATAGCACGAATTCCGGCTTTTTCTCAAACCCTTCCAGAACCGGCGCGCCCGCATTGAAGGCATGGCGCCAGGTGATCTCTCCCTCGACCTTCACCCCGACACGCGCTTGCCCGAGATCATCCTGCATGAAGATCGCGCCGATCCGCCCGCCTTCGCGCAGTTGAGCCGTTATCGCATCGGGGATGCATTCCACGCCGCCCTCGATCATGATCACGTCGTAAGGCCCGTGCTTGGGCGCGCCTTCGGCAAGCGGACCGGCAAGAACGGCGGCGTTGTCGATGCCGATCGAGGAGAGCAGGTTCTGCCCCTCCTCCGCCAAGCCCTCGATTTCCTCCACCCCCACCACGGCTTCGGAAAGCCAGGCGAGCACGGCGGCGGAATAGCCAAGCCCCGAGCCCAGATCGAGCACCATGTCGCCCGGTTCGACATCAAGCTCGTTGAGGAGCTTGGCGAAGCTGCGCGGGGCAAGCAGCACGCGCCCGGGGGCGATCTCGATGTTTTCGTCCTGATAGGCCACGGGGCGCTTTTCATCGGGCACGAAAATTTCGCGCGGGATTTCGAGCATGGCCTCGATGACGGGGTATTTCGTCACGTCCGAGGGCCGGATCTGGCTGTCGACCATCATTTCACGCTGGGTGGCAAAATCGCTCATCTGATTTCCTCGTTTTGGCGGGTGAGGGTTGCCCCCTCATGCCACAGACGCGGGGCGACGACAACAGCCCGCTTTGCCCTTCGTAACGCGACGCCAAGCAGCAAACGTGACGAACGGGCCTCACCCCCGCCGTTTCAGCGCCCTGACCTCGGGCTCGGCGCCGAGCGCCTGAGCGAGCGAACGAAAACGCGCCTCCGCCACCTCGCCGAAAAGATCGCGGCCCTGATCGGTGAGGCGCAACACGAGAAGCTTCTTCTTCGGGTGATATTTCAGCTCCGCGAGGCTGGCCGGGGACTCCACGGAGAACATGGCGCCAAAGCGCATCGCCTTGCCGAGGATCTCGGCATTGCGGATGGCCTGATCGTCAAGGAGGGCAAACAGCGGCTCGAAACGGGTGCCGGCGCGGCTGTTCTTGTAGCGATGCAGCAGGGAAAGGCCGAGGAACACCCGCTCGCGGTGGCGGATGCCGCCGAAATTGGCGCGGGTGGCGTAATCGAAGCAGACTTCATGGCGGTAGTCGGGATGCGCGCGCCAGGCCACGTCATGCAGCAGGCAGGCGGCGCGGATCAGGCGCTGGCGGTCGGCATTGGCGGATCTGAACAGCGGGCGGATGAAGCGGTGCAGTTCGCGCGCGAAGCCGGGCATGCGCGCCTCCTTCTGCTCCTCGAAGCGGCAAGCCTCGATCAGCGGATCGCGCTGGCGCAGGCGCTCGGGCATCTGCTCGTAAAGCATGCCCTCGCGGATGCCGTAGCTCGAGATGGCGATGTCGCGGGGGTTGAAGGTGCGGATCAGCTGGCGCAGCACGAGGGACGCGATCGGCACCAGCGCCATGCGCGCGGCGGAAATGCCGGTGCGCGCGCGCAGCTCTTCCGGGTCATGCTCGCCGATCCACTTCACCGTGGCCATCACCGATTTCGGGGTCATGCGGTATTCGTGCAGCACGGTGAGCGGGTAGTCGCGCCTTGCCATGTCCAGCCGGGCGATGGCGCGCCATGAGCCGCCCACGAGGAAGAGCCTCTGGCCGGCGAAGGGCATTTCCTCTGCGAGATGCTCCATCACCTCCCTGACATGCCGCTTCAGCCCCTTCCTGCCGCCGGGCCGGGATTTGAGCTTCAGCGGCCCGAGATCGGAGGTGATGCGCTTGCCCACGCGGCCGGCGCCGATCTCGGCAAGCTCCATGGAGGCGCCGCCGATATCGCAGACCATCCCCGCCGCGCCCGGCCAGCCCAGAAGCACCCCCTGCGCGGAGAGGCGCGCCTCCTCGAGCCCGTCGATCACATGCAGGTGCAGGCCGGTTTCGCGCTCCACCTCTTCGCGGAAGGCGGGGCCGTCCTCGGCTTCGCGCACGGCGGCGGTGGCGACGGCGGTAAGGCGCGGAATCTCCATGCCGCGCGCCAAGAGCTGGAAGCGGCGAATCGCCTTCAGCGCGCGCACACGCCCCTCTGGATTGAGCCGGCCCGTTTCGCCGAGCCCCTCGCCGAGCGCGCACATGATCTTCTCGTTGAAGAAATAGGCCGGGCTGCGCGCCGCGCCGTCAAACACCACCATGCGCACCGAGTTCGATCCCACGTCCACCACGCCGACGCGCCTCAGCGCGCGGGCATCGGGATCCTCGAAGAGGGGTGGGCCATAGGCGCCCCAATCCTCGAAATCGGCGTTCATGGCATCCCCCCGCCGGCCTTCTTCATGCCCTTCCATGCCCTGTCTAGCCGGGGCGGGGCGGGAGCGTCAATCATTCGAATGTGTCAATTCGGGCACATCCGCCGCTCCCGCCGAGCCGCGCCCGGAAAGCGAGGGGTTTTCCATGAAGAACTTGTGGCAGTTGAATGGCTGTTCGCCATCGGGCACGGGGGGGCGCTCGTAGCTGCCGTCGGGGCGCAGGATCCAGCTTTGCGCCT
>JALVEX010000270.1 GCA_027030435.1 Paracoccaceae bacterium | reverse complement strand
GCCGAACTACATCGAGGTGACGCGCGATTACCCGAACCTCTACAAGCGCTTCACCGCGCTCGGGCCGCTCATGGAGAAGATCGGCAACGGCGGCAAGGGGATCTCGTGGAACACCGAGGAGGAGGTCGAGCATCTCAAGGCGCTCAACGGCGTGGTGACGGAGGAAGGCCCGACAAAGGGCATGCCCCGCATCGATACCGGCATAGATGCCGCCGAGGTGATCCTGATGCTCGCCCCCGAGACCAACGGCGAGGTTGCGATCAAGGCCTGGTCGGCGCTCTCGGAAAATACCGGCATCGATCACACCCATCTCGCCATGGGCAAGAAGGACGAGAAGATCCGCTTCCGCGACATCGCCGCGCAGCCGCGCAAGATCATCTCTTCGCCCACCTGGTCGGGGATCGAGAGCGAGGAAGTGTGCTACAACGCGGGCTACACGAACGTGCATGAGCTCATCCCCTGGCGCACCCTCACCGGCCGCCAGCAGCTCTACCAGGATCATGAATGGATGCGCGCCTTCGGCGAGAGCTTCTGCACCTGGCGCCCGCCGGTGGATCTGAAGACGGTGACGGAGCGCGTGGCCGAGGACGGCCCCCATGTGGTGCTGAACTTCATCACGCCGCACCAGAAATGGGGTATCCACTCCACCTATTCCGACAACCTGCTGATGCTCACGCTCAATCGCGGCGGGCCGGTTGTCTGGATTTCGGAAGTGGACGCGGCGAAGGCCGGCATCGAGGATAACGACTGGGTCGAGGCCTTCAACATCAACGGCGCGCTTACCGCCCGCGCGGTTGTCAGCCAGCGGATGAAGGAGGGCACGATCTTCATGTATCACGCCCAGGAGAAGATCGTGAACACGCCCGGATCCGAAAAGACCGGCAAGCGCGGCGGGATTCACAACTCCGTGACCCGCACGGTGCTCAAGCCCACGCACATGATCGGCGGATACGCGCAGCTCAGCTACGGGTTCAACTATTACGGAACCGTCGGCTCGAACCGCGATGAATTCGTGATCGTGCGCAAGATGAAGAAGGTGGACTGGCTGGATCGCCCCGCCAAAGTGGAGGCTGCGGAATAATGAAAGTACGTGCTCAAATCGGAATGGTGCTCAATCTCGACAAGTGCATCGGGTGCCACACCTGCTCCGTCACCTGCAAGAACGTCTGGACCTCGCGTGACGGGGTCGAATACGCCTGGTTCAACAACGTGGAGACAAAGCCGGGCATCGGCTATCCCAAGGACTGGGAAAACCAGAAACGCTGGAAAGGCGGCTGGGAGCGCACGCCCTCGGGCAGGCTGGTGCCCCGTCAGGGGGCGAAGTGGCGCATCCTCGCCAATATCTTCGCCAACCCCAACATGCCCCAGATCGACGACTTCTACGAGCCGTTCGATTTCGATTACGACCACCTCAAGAGCGCGCCCGAGATGGAGGCATTCCCCACCGCGCGGCCGCGCTCCAAGGTTTCGGGCGAGCGCATGGAGAAGATCGAATGGGGCCCGAACTGGGAGGAGATCCTCGGCGGCGAATTCGCCAGGCGCTCGAAGGATTACAATTTCGAAGGCGTGCAGAAGGAGATCTACGGCGAGTATGAAAACACCTTCATGATGTATCTGCCGCGCCTGTGCGAGCATTGCCTGAACCCGACCTGCGTGGCCTCCTGCCCCTCCGGCGCGATCTACAAGCGCGAGGAGGATGGCGTGGTGCTGATCGATCAGGAGAAATGCCGCGGCTGGCGCATGTGCATCTCTGGCTGCCCCTACAAGAAGATCTACTACAACTGGGAAAGCGGCAAATCGGAGAAATGCACCTTCTGCTATCCGCGCATCGAGAGCGGCATGCCCACGGTCTGCTCCGAAACATGCGTGGGGCGCATCCGCTATCTCGGGGTGATGCTCTATGACGCCGACAGGATCAAGGAAGCCGCCAGCGTTGCCGGCGAGCAGGATCTCTACGATGCCCAGCTCGGCCTGTTCCTCGATCCCAACGATCCCGAGGTGATCGCCGCGGCGCGCGCCGAGGGCGTGCCGGAAGACTGGATCGAGGCGGCGAAGAAATCGCCGGTGTGGAAGATGGCGATGGAATGGAAGGTGGCCTTCCCGCTGCACCCGGAATACCGCACCCTGCCGATGGTCTGGTATATCCCGCCGCTTTCGCCGATCAAGAACGCGGCCGAGGCGGGCAAGCTCGGCGCCGATCGCGAAATGCCCGACGTGCGCGATCTGCGCATCCCGGTGCGCTATCTCGCCAACATGCTCACGGCGGGCGACGAAGCCCCGATCGTGCAGGCGCTCGAGCGCATGCTCGCCATGCGCGCCTACATGCGGGTCAAGAAGATCGACGGCGTGCAGGATACCGGCATCGCCGGCCGCGTGGGCCTCGATCCGCTCACCATCGAGGAGATGTATCACATCATGGCGATCGCCAATTACGAGGATCGCTTCGTGATCCCGACAACGCATCGCGAACAGGTCGAAAACGGCATGGATCTGCGCAGCGAGCAGGGCTTCACCAATTGCAACGGCTGCTCGCCGGGATCTTCGGGCGGCAGCCTTTTCGGC
>JALVEX010000269.1 GCA_027030435.1 Paracoccaceae bacterium | reverse complement strand
CGAGGCCTATCAGCTGGAAGAGCGCATTGGCGAGCAGGATCACCCCCCAGAAGAGCCCGACAAACAGAAGCGCCGCCGCGAAGCGCACGACGATGTTCCAGGCATGGAGGAAAAGCGCCGGATAACAGCGCCAGCCCTCATCGGGGCGTGCTGCCGCGATCAGGAATGGAAGCGGCACGAAGATCAGGATCGCAAGGGCGAGAATCGGATGCCCGGTGCCCATGAACTGCGAGATGCCGTCAAAGCGCAGGCTCGCCCATGTGAGAAGAGCCGCCGCGGGGAGGGCCAGGAGCGCGGCGCGGAGGAGGGCGCGCCCAGGGCCGATCAGGGGGGCCAGCGCCAGGAGCACCGCGAAAAGCACCGCGGCGAAGGAAAACAGGAAGAGATAAAGGCGCGGGCTGGTTATCAGATCGTCCAGCTTTTCCATGAAAAGCCAGAGCGAGAACCCCGCCAGCGCGCCGATCAGGGCCATGACAAGGCGCAGTTCCACATCCCCGGAGCCATCCTCCCGCGCCGGCGCCGCGGCCTCGTCCGCTTTTCGAGCTTTTCGATCGGTATCGTTTTCACTCATGACACACCCTTTCACGCTTCATTCTTCATTTCGCCTTCCGGCCTTTCCCGGCGGGAGGGGCCGCGCTTTCTCCGTTAACCGCATCGAGCCAGGCGGGCAGATGGCCGATATCGGGCAGCACGGCATCGGCGAAGGGCTCGAGCTCTTCGCGCGGGGAAGGGCCCGTCAGCACGGCAACGGTGCCCATGCCCGCAGCCCGCCCGGCCACCAGATCATGGCGGCTGTCGCCCACCATGAGGCAGCGTTCGGGCGCGATGCCCATTGCCCTGGCAAACGCCAGCAGCATCCCCGGCGCCGGCTTGCCGCCGTGGCCGCTGTCGTAACCGGCGATGAAATCGAACAGATCCGAAAGCCCCGCCTCCTCGAGATGCGCGCGGGCGGGGGCTTCGTTATCGTTCGTGGCGAGGCCAAGGCTGAGGCCGCGCGCGCGCAATTCGCTCAGGAGCGGCCGCAACGCCACCGCCTCGACCATCGGCACGCTCAGGGCGGCCTCGGCCAATCGCCCGATCAGCCGCTCCGCATCCGCTCGCCCAAGCTCCCGGGCAAGCAGATCGGCGATATCCGCGTTCGTTCCCGCCACGACGACCGATCCCGGCGCGAAACGGCCGCTATCGAAATCATATCCGATCACCTCGCCCAGCCCGCGCGCCCGTGCCGCATCGCCTTCGCTCACCTCCAGCAGGAAGCCGCGGGTCCAGCCGCCCCAGCTGGCGTGGAAATCGAAAAGGGTTCCGTCCTTGTCAAACAGGATCGCTTCAAAGGGCACGCGGGGGCCTCCGTCGATGGCTCCGGCCAATCTGTGGCGCATCGCCCGCCCCTTGGCAATCCCGAAGCTTCGATTGACAGCCGCGCCCGGATGATTGACAATGTCAACCATGAAGCCGCAACCATCATACCGCCTGCATCAATCCCTCGGCTACCAGCTTTCGCTCACCGCCCGGGTGATGGAGCGCGGCTTCGAGGAATCCTTGCGCGAAATCGGGCTCAGCCGGATTTCCTGGTGCGTGCTGCTGGCCGTGGGGGTGGAGGGGCTTTCGAAACCCTCGGAAATCGCCGATTTCATCGGCATCGACCGCACCGCCACATCACGCGCCCTGCGCAGCATGGAGGCCGAGGGGATGATCGCGCGCTGCTGCGGCAAGCGCGACAGGCGCACCAAACGGGTCTCGCTCACCGCGCGCGGATGCGAACTGCTCGAAACGGCCGAACCGATGGCGCGCAGGAATGCGGCACGCTTTGCGCAAAAGCTCACACCCGAGGAGCGCGCGCTTCTGACCGGCCTTCTCAAGCGCCTGCGCGAAGGGGAAGATACGCCCCTCCCCGGCCTTTGAGGCTCATGCCCGAGGCCCAATGAACAAGCTCTTCTCATACCGCAGCCGCCTCTTTCACCTCGGCCCCTTCCCGCTGGAAAAGCTGCGCCGGATCAAGGCGCCGGAAGGGCTCGGTGCCCTCGCCCCGATGCGGGGCACTTCCTTCCGCCGCCCCGAAGATCCGGCCAGCATCGTCAATGCCATGCAGAGCTATCAGGCGATGCTGGATGCCACCCGCGAAGGGCTGGTGAAGCGCGAACGCGCGATCATCCCCGAGGATCCGCTCGAGCGCGCGCGGCATCTGAAATCCTTCGCCTACTACTGCGATGCGGCGATGGTCGCCACCTGCCGGATCGGCGCGGGCGACTGGCTTGAAGCCCCGCTCGAAAACCCGGATGTCGCCCGCCTTGCCCGGCGCATCGAAACGATGCAGCCAAAGACGCTCGCCGCCGGGGTGGATGTGATCATGGCGGGGCTGAAGGAATCCCTGCGCGCCCCGCCCGCCGATTGCCGCCATCACACCCACGCGCTGGTGTTTCTCCACGATCACCCCCGCGCACCCGCAGCGGGCGAAGAGGGATGCGAATGGATCCTTGACGCGCAGGCCCAGCGCGCCTGCCTGCGCGCCTCCGAAACCGCCGTGACGCTCGCCCATTACATCCGCCTTCTCGGCCATGAGGCCCGAG
>JALVEX010000268.1 GCA_027030435.1 Paracoccaceae bacterium | reverse complement strand
AATGGGTCGGGAAAGGCGGGCTTCTGGTGCGCTTTGCCGGGCCGCAGCTGGCCGCGAGCGATGTGAGCCGGGGCGCGGAAGATCCGCTGATGCCGGTGCGCCTCAGAGCCGGCGGGCGGGTGGTGGGCGGCGCCATGAGCTGGGGCACGCCGAAGAAGCTGCGCCCCTTTGCGCCCGAAAGCCCCTTCTTCGGCCTCGATATCCCGCCGGATGTGGAGGTGAGCGCCCAGGTGCTCGCCGAGCCCGATCCCACGCTTTCCGCCCGCGTGATCGCCTCTCTTGCCGACGGCACGCCGCTGGTGACGCGAAAGCGCATCGGCCAGGGGCAGGTGGTGCTGTTTCACGTCACCGCCAATGCGGAATGGTCCAGCCTGCCGCTTTCCGGGCTGTTCGTGGAGATGCTGGAGCGGCTCGCCGTTTCCGCCCGCAAGGGCACGCCGGGCGCCGAGAGCCTCGCGGGCACCGAATGGCGGCTTGAAAAGCGGCTTGATGGTTTTGGCGAACTTGCCGATGCGGCCGAGCCCCTCGTGGTGCAGGGGGAAGAGATCGCAACGGCGGAGCCGGGGCCGGAACTCCCCCCCGGCCTCTATGCGGGCGAGGATCGCAGCCTTGCCGTCAATGTGCTGAGCGAGGGGGCGGCGCTCGCGCCTGCCGCATGGCCCGCCCGCATCCCGGTGGAAGGGATCGCCGCCTTGCGCGAAACCGGGCTCAAGGGTTTCTTCCTTGCCGCCGCTCTGGCGCTTCTGCTGCTCGATCTTCTGGCCTCGCTTTGGCTATCGGGCCGCCTGCGCGGGCCCCGCCGCGGGCTTGCGGCCGGCGCGTTCTTCCTCGGGCTCAGCCTTGGCGCGCTTGCCCCCGCACCGGCCACCCGGGCGCAGGAAGGCGAGGCCCCTCCACCTGACGAGGCTGAAGCCCGCGCCATCGCCGCCGCCGCGAAGGTGACGCTCGCCTATGTGATCACCGGCGACAGCGAGCTTGACCGCCTCTCCGAGGCCGGGCTTCTCGGCCTCTCTGACATCCTCTATCGCCGCACATCGGTCGAGCCCGGCCTGCCCATGGGGGTGGATCTCGAGCGTGACGAGCTTTCGCTCTTCCCGCTGCTCTACTGGCCGATCAGCCCCAGCCAGCCGCTGCCCTCGAAGGAAGCCTATGCGAAGCTCAACGAATATCTCCGCCGCGGCGGCATGATCCTCTTCGATACCCGCGACGGCGATCTTTCCGGCCTCGGCCAGTCCACCCCCGAGGGGCGCAAGCTCCAGGCGCTCGCGCTGCCGCTCGATATTCCGCCGCTCGAGCCGGTGCCGGAGGATCACGTGCTCACACGCACCTTCTATCTGATCCAGACATTCCCCGGCCGCTACGATCGCCCCATCTGGGCCGAGGCCGCGCCGCCGGATGCGGAGAAGGTGGAGGGGATGCCCTTTCGCAATCTCAACGATGGCGTGAGCCCGGTGATCATCGGCGGCAATGACTGGGCCGGAGCCTGGGCGGTGGATCGCACCGGCGCGCCGCTGCTGCCGGTCGGGCGGGGCTATACGGGCGAGCGCCAGCGCGAGATGGCCTATCGCTTCGGGGTCAATCTGGTGATGTATGTGCTCACCGGCAATTACAAATCCGATCAGGTGCATGTGCCGGCGCTTCTCGAAAGGCTGGGCCAATGAGGGAAGCGCTCTCGATTCTCTACGATCCGCTCCTGCCCTGGCCGGTGCTGGCCGGGCTCGGAGCGCTGACGCTCACGTTTCTTGCCTTTGCTGCGCGCCGGGGCCTCGCCGGCTGGTGGCTGCGCGCGCTTTCACTCCTGGTGCTGCTGCTGGCGCTTGCCAATCCGGTGCTGCAGAAGGAAGAGCGCGAGGCGCTTTCCGATATCGTGGTGGTGGTTGTCGATGAGAGCGCGAGCCAGAAGATCGCCGACCGCGCGGCCCAGACGCAGGCCGCCCTCGCGGCCCTGAGCGCCCGGATAAGGGCCCTGAAGGGCACGGAGCTTCGCATCGTGCGGGTGGGTGACGGCGAGGATGACAGCGGCACCCGCCTGATGCGCGCCCTCAGTGAAGCGCTTGCCGATATCCCCCGCAGCCGCCTTGCCGGGGTTCTCATGCTGACCGACGGGCGCGTGCATGACGCCGCTTTCGCGCCCGAACTGCCCGCGCCCCTTCATGCCCTGCTCACGGGCCATGAAGGCGATTGGGATCGCCGCCTGATCGTGAAGAACGCCCCCGCCTTCGCCATTCTCGGCGAGGAAGTGGTGCTGACATTGCGCATCGAGGATGAGGGAAGCCCGCCCGCGCCCGTCAGCCGCGTGCCGATCACGATCAGCATCGATGGCGGCGAGGCGCAGCATTTCCGCGTGCCCGTGGGCGAGGATCTGGATCTGCCGATCGTGCTGCCCCATGGCGGGATCAACGTGATCCGTTTCGCCACCCCCGAGGTGGAGGGCGAGCTGACGGGGCGCAACAATGCCGCCGTGGTGCAGATCAACGGGGTGCGCGATCGCCTGCGCGTGCTGCTGGTTTCGGGCGAGCCATACCCGGGCGAACGCACATGGCGCAACCTTCTGAAATCCGACAGTTCC
>JALVEX010000267.1 GCA_027030435.1 Paracoccaceae bacterium | reverse complement strand
GGCGCGCTCAATGTGGTGCCGGGGCTTGGCGAGGAAGCCGGCGCAGCGCTTGCAGGACACCGGGGCGTGCAGCACATCAGCTTCACCGGCTCGGTGGAGGTGGGAAAAAAGGTGCAGGCCGCCGCGGCCGCAAACGTGGTGCCGGTCACGCTCGAGCTAGGCGGGAAATCCCCGCAGGTGGTGTTTGCCGATGCCGATCTCGATGCCGCTCTGCCCTTTCTCGTCGGCGCCTGCATCCAGAATGCGGGGCAAACCTGCTCGGCCTCCTCGCGGATTCTCGTCGAGCGTCCGATATATGACGAACTCCTGCCCATGCTGATCGCCCGCTACGAGGCCCTCATGGCCGGCCCGGCTCTCGCCGATCTCGCCCTTGGCCCGCTGATCTCGGCGCGTCAGAAGGAAATCGTGGAAGGCTTCCTCGCCCTTGCCGATGATCTGGAAATCGCCGCGAAGGGCCGCATCGCCCCTGATGCCCCGCAGGGCGGACATTACGTGGCACCGGTGCTCCTTGCCGATGTGCCGCCCTATCACCCCCTCGCCCAGCAGGAGATCTTCGGCCCCGTCCAGGTCGTGATCCCGTTTGACGGCGAGGAAGAAGCGGTGGAGATCGCCAACGGCACGGATTTCGGCCTCGTCGCCAGCATCTGGAGCGAAAACGGCGCGCGCCAGATGCGCATGGCCAAGCGCCTGAAGGCAGGCCAGGTCTTCGTCAACAACTACGGCGCGGGCGGCGGGGTCGAGCTCCCCTTCGGCGGGGTCGGCAAATCCGGCCACGGGCGCGAAAAGGGCTTCGAAGCTCTTTACGGCTTCTCCACCCTGAAAACCGTGGCGGTAAAACACGGCTGAACCAAGGCACGGCACAGGGCTGTTTCTGCCCCCATCACTGGTCGGTAAATATCCCCGGGGGCGCGGGGGCAGGCGGCCCCCGCCTCCATTTCTCAGCCACGCCGCGCGAAGGGATTGAGACGTGAAAGCACACGCATCACACGTCGGCGCAGGCGGCTTTCGTCACGCAGGAAACGCTCGCAGAACCAGCCGAGGAATACCCCCGCAAGCACCTGCCAGATGTCATGCTTGCCCGCCTCGATCCTCGAGGCGCCCGTAAAGCCCGCTGCCGTGATCACCAGCATCTGTGCCACCGGGCGGTTTTTCAGGCAGTTGTGTACAAGCGCGCTGGCGCCGAAAACGGCGGCCGTGGTGTGGCCCGAGGGAAAGCCCTCGTCGCCGCCATTGGGGCGGATGTTGATCGCGGCCCGCCCAAGCCCCTGCTTGGAGCCGTGCAGCACCGCTTCCATCACCAGAAAACGGGCGAAATACTCACGCCCGCGGCCGTCCGCGATCTCGCAGGCCCAGGCGAGCGTGGGCAGGGCGTATTGCAGGTGATCGCCGTATTTCTCGGCATCCGGCTTCGTGATCGCGATCACCAGGAGGAGCGCGACGATCACCGTCATTGCGCGCCGCTGCATGGCGAAGAAGATAAGCAGGATCCTGCGGATGGCTTGCGTCATGGGGCTCCCCGGCGTTTCGCGCGACCCTATAGCGCCCCCGCGCCTGCGGGCAAGGGGCAAGGCGGCGCGCGGGTGGCAAAAACCGCTTGCGCTCCCCCGCCTTTCGCGCGTTTCTGACACACAGGATGAACGACACGGACGAAACCAGCCCCTCCGGCGCCGAGCGCCTGTTCGATCTCCCGCCCGCGCGGGCGACGGGGCTGCTCATCCTCCTGTGCCTTGTGCTGTTTCTGCCCGGCTTCTTCGGCCTGCCGCCGGTGGACCGCGACGAGGTGCTGTTTGCGCAGGCATCGAAACAGATGGTCGAAAGCGGCGATTTCATCGATATCCGGGTCGGCGAGCGCCCGCGCTACAAGAAGCCGGCCGGAATCTACTGGCTTCAGGCCGGGGCCTATGCGCTTGCCGGGGAAAGCCACCGGCATGATATCTGGGTCTTCCGCCTGCCTTCGCTGATTGCTGCCACGGGCGCGGTGCTGCTCACCTATCTCTTCGGGCTTGCGCTCGCGGGGCGGCGCGCGGGCGCTATCGCGGCCATGCTCATGGCAAGCTCCTTCCTCCTCGGCGCCGAGGCGCGGCTGGCAAAAACCGATGCCACGCTTCTCCTCTCCATCATCGCCGCGCAATATGCACTTGGCCGCCTGTTCATCCGTGGCGAGGCCGGGGCCGGGCTGGTGGCGCTGTTCTGGGCCGCGCTCGGGGCGAGCGTGATGATCAAGGGGCCGGTGGGGCCGATGGTGGCGGGTTTCACCATCCTGGCGCTGATCGCCCTCACGCGCAGCGCACGCTGGCTCGCGCCGCTGTTCAGGCTTTGGGGCATCGCGCTTTTCCTCGCCATCGCCCTGCCCTGGTATGTGCTGATCCATCTCAGGGCCGGCGATCTCTTCTGGCAGGAAAGCCTCGGCCGCGACATGGCGGCAAAGCTCGCCAGCGCCCAAGAGAGCCACGGCGCGCCGCCCGGCAGCTATCTCATCGCCTTCTGGGCCACCTTCTTCCCGGGCTCCGTATTCCTCATCCCCGTGCTCGGGCGCATCTGGCGGATGCGGCGGGATCGGGCGGTGATGTTTCTCATCGC
>JALVEX010000266.1 GCA_027030435.1 Paracoccaceae bacterium | reverse complement strand
AGATCACCACCAAGGCCGGGCAGAAATGCACCGCCATCCGGCGCATGATCGTGCCCGAGGCGCTCATCGATCCGGTGACCGAAGCGCTCACGGCACGGCTGGAGCAGGTGGTGATCGGAGATCCGGGGGAAGAGGGCGTAAAGATGGGCGCGCTTGTCTCCGAAGGGCAGCGCGCCGATGTGCTGGCGCAGGCGGAAAGGATCGGCACCGAGGCGAGGCGCGTGTTCGGCGATCCCGCCTGTGCGCCGGATTGCGCCGGCGCCGGCCATGGCTTCATGGAGCCGCTCCTTTATTGCTGCGATGATCCGGATGCGGCCAGCATCGTGCATGAAACGGAAGCCTTCGGCCCGGTTTCCACCATCATGCCCTATCGCGATCTTGCCCACGCCGCCGCCATCGCCAATCGCGGGCAGGGCAGCCTTGTGGCTTCCGTGATCACCAATGATCCCGCCGTGGCGCGCGATCTCACCCTCGAAATGGCCCATTGGCACGGCCGCCTCTATTTCAATAACCGTGAGAGCGCCCGGGAGGCCACGGGCCACGGATCACCCCTTCCGCACATGACACACGGCGGCCCCGGGCGCGCCGGGGGCGGTGAGGAAATGGGCGGCGTGCGCGGCGTGCTCCATTACATGCAGCGCACGGCGGTGCAGGGCAGCCCCGATATCCTCACCGCCATCACCGGCCAGTGGGTGAAGGGGGCGGAGGAAAGGAAGGGCCCGGAGCACCCCTTCCGCCGCACCTTCGACGAAATCGAAATCGGCGAGACGCTGCACACGAAAAGCCGTACCGTCACGCTGGAGGATATCGAGCATTTCGCGCATTTCACCGGCGATACCTTCTATGCTCACATGGATGAGGAAGCCGCCGCCGCCAATCCCTTCTTCCCCGGACGGGTGGCGCATGGCTATCTGCTGCTTTCCTTTGCCGCCGGCCTCTTCGTGCAGCCGGATCCGGGGCCGGTGCTCGCCAACACGGGGTTGAATGCGCTGAGCTTCCAGAAGCCCGTCAGCCCTGGTGACAGCCTGCGCGTGCGCCTCACCTGCAAGCGCAAGACCAGGCGCACGGATGAATACGGCGAAGTGGCCTGGGATGTGACCCTCTATAACCAGAACGATGAGCAGGTGGCCGAGTATGAGCTTTTGACGATGGTATCCCATTCCCGCTAAAGGGGGTGAATGGATGATCCGCTCGCACCACTGATCCGCTCACTTCACGGCGAAGGCCGGGTGCGTGTGTGGTCTGTCGTGATAACGATATTCGGTGATGTGGTGCACCATCGGGGCGGCAGCATCACCATGGGCCGCCTTCAATCCCTGATCGAAAGGCTTGGCATAGAGCCCGGCGCATTGCGGACAGCGCTTTCGCGGCTTGCGCGTGACGGCTGGGTCGTGAGGAGCCGCAATGGCCGCAACAGCACCTATCGGTTGAGCCCGATGGGCCAGCGGGAGTTCGGCCCGGCCATGGCGCGGGTCTATACTCCGCCGAGAGAGGCGCCGCTTGAGCATTGGATACTGGCATGTGGCACGAATCCTCCCGCAGCTGAAGCGTTGCGGGTGGGAGATGGAGTATGGCTGCTTCCCGGCGCAGGAGGCACAGGCGAGGCGCCGGACATTTCGGGCCATCTCGCCGTGTCCGGTGCACTCGAGAACCTGCCCGAGGATTTCCGCGAGAAGATGGTTTCGCCGGCCCATCGCAGCGCCATCGAGGCGCTGGCTGCGGATGTGGCCTGTGCCCTCGCCATGGCGCGTGGCAATCCGGCCCCGCTGGATGCCCTGGCGGCACGGGTGATGATCATTCACAGATGGCGCCGCATCGTTCTGAAATATCCGGACATACCCGCGGAGATACGCCCCGCCGGGGCACCGGATGCGCGCCGCCTTGTGGCAGAGGCCTATCATGCTCTCCTGCCAGCTTCGGAAAAATGGCTTGATGGGCCACAATGCGATCATCCACCGTTGCCTGAAGCCGATGAGAATCTGTTCCGTCGCTTCAGGAGGGGATACATGGCGCCGGTTATCTGACGATAAATACCGCCATGATTGGCATGCCTGCTTTCACGAAAACCCCCGGCGCGGCGGCATTGGGTGGGGGCTGTTGAACCGCCGCGCCGGGGTGAGCTTTTCGCTACAAACTCGTTTCTGCCTTCGAAACCGGGCTTTGCGAAGGCGGGGAATTGGAAAACAGGAGGCGATTTCAAGGCATTTTCTTGATGTCACGCATGATCCTCGCGGAGCAGATGCCTTGCGGATCTTGATTCTTGCTCCGCCGCATTGCAGGCTGAAAAGATGATCACGCCGCCGTCTCACGGATCTGCCTCCGTCAATGATTTCCCCGTTGCCTTCGATCGCAAGGAACTGAACATGATACTCGGCCTCTACGGGCGAATGGTGGCGGCCGGGGAATGGCGGGATTACGGGATGACCTTCCTGAAGGACATGGCCGTGTTTTCCGTATTCCGCCGCACGGCGGATCACCCCATCTACCGGATCGAGAAACGCCCGAAACTGCGCCTCAGGCAGGGGCAATACAGCGTGGTGGGGATGGATGGCCATATCCTGCGCCGCGGCCATGATCTGCAGAAGGTCCTGCAGGTGCTGGAGAGGAAACTGATCCGCGCGGTTGGCTGAAGGTTTTCCGGTTCGGCCCTATTCCGCTTTTGGTGGCATCTGCGGCCGCATCTTCCGGATATAATCGAGCGGGTTGAAACGAACGCCGCAGATCGCTTTCAGATCCGCCCATTGATCCGAATCCAGCAGGGGCTCCGTCTCCAGGGAGAGGTTCTTTGCGGCCTGCCGGGCCTTCTCGATCCTTTCGATCATTGCCGGATGGCTCGCGAAATGCGCAACGATCCCCTCTTCATCTCCATATCGCGCGCGGAGCCGCTCGAACATGCTTGCAAGGGCGGCTGGCGATATGCCGGCCTTCTTCAGGGTTTCGTGCGCAAAATCATCAGCGAGCGCTTCCGCTTCGCGCGTATAGCTGGCCTGCACGAGGCGCTCGGTAAGGAAAAGCACCACCGTGCCCCCCGCAAAATCGCCAAACAGCAGCCCGAGAACCCCGACGGAACCGGCCGTGCGCAGGGTGATCCGCGCCGGATCCCTGTGCGCGACATGGCCAAGCTCATGGGCGAAAACCGCGGCCACCTCTTCAGGCGTTTCGGCTTCATCGATCAGACCCCGAAAGAAAACGACATGCCCACCCGGCAGAGCGAAGGCATTCACCATCGGGTGATCGAGCACATGGACTTCCACGGGATAGGGCAGATCCATTTCCTTCGTCAGCCGTGCCTGCATGATCTTCACCGCGGCAAGCCCCTTTTCGCGCTCGCAGATGCGGATCGGATTGGCGCCGGTGCGATCCAGCCCTTCGCGGATCTGATCGAGCGTGGCATCGCCAAGCGCCTTCTCCGCAGCCGGCGGCAGCAGTTCCGCAAGCTGATTGGCGAGGAGCGGGATCAGCACCATCACGATGAGGAAAACGGATCCGATGGCGCCAAGCCCCCAGCCAAACAGGCGCCCCTTGCCGGTGACCGGGGGGCGCTTGTGAAGGTAGGGGCAGATGGCCCGAAGCCGGGCTGCCGTGGAGGGATCGTCAATGATCAGCCGTTCCTCGGATGAATCGGCGCGGCGCAGGATTATCCCGCTGTGGCCGGCCTGGTCAGGCAGGGCGCGCAGGGTGGCAACGGGCCACAGGGCGCGGTTGCCCTCCGCGTCGGTGATCTCGAGCGTCCGGTGCGAAGCGCTCCTGCCATCATCATTCAGGACAACATGCACACGTTTCACCCGCGCGGTTTTGCCATCCAGAAAATCGGCAAACACATCAAGCCCGGTCTGGCCGCAGGGCGCCGCTTTGCGCTGGTCTTGCGCCAGTGTCATATCGCCGCCCCCAGATCAAGCGCCTCGGCAAAGCCGCCGGCTTCCGTTGCATGATCGCGATCACGCTGGCGAATGCGTGCAAGCGCCGGTGGATTGGTGATGGTGAGCGTCTGGGCGTAATGGCGGTGCAGCGGCAGGGCGACGAAAACCTGATGCAGCACTCCCCAGAGGATGAAGATGCTGAAATAGAGAAAGATATAGGCGCTCATCTGCACCCAGGTGGGCACCCTCTCCTGCCATGTCACGATAACGACCGGATTGACACCGAACAGCCATTGCGCCGCGAAAAGCGCAATGAAGACAAAGGCAGCGATGAAGAGAAGAAGGATCAGATAGGCAAGCGTATAGCCAAGGAGGTAGATCCCGAGCACCCTTGGCAGACGCGGCTCGGCGATGAGGCTTATGCCATCCGCGCTCTTGTGATTGGCCATCGTGCGGAAGGCATGGACCCTGAACCACAGGAACGCGATCAGGAACCAGGGGCCGGTGAGGACAAGCCACAGCAGCTTCTTTTCCGACAGGAAACCGAACTGGACAAGCGCCACGATACCGATGCTGAGCATGGCCGCTGCATACATGTTGTAGAAGGCCGGCCCGCGCAGCATCGTCCAATCGCCGCCCTGATGCAGGCGGGCTGAACCGTAGAAAGTCCGGTCCGTGCGGAATTTTTCCAGATTGAACACCTGACGGGGATAGAGCCAGCCGAGGGTGAGGATCGTGAGCAGCCATTGGCCCAATGCGCGCAGGCTGTAGGCCCAGGCCGCGGGCTCCATGCCGAAGCGGATGCCGCGCCAGCGGGTGCGGGCGAGGATGTAGCGCCGCGCCCGGTAGCGTGCGAAGAACAGGATCGGGATCACCCCGACGAAGGAGACGACATAGGCCGCGAGGTTGTCATTTAGGAGGGTGAAGCTCAGGAATACCAGCACCAGATTGACGATGCCGATATAGAAGGCAAGCACCACCACGGCCATCAGGAAGCCGAGCAGCTTCTCGATCGGGTTGCCGGTATATTCCAGCGGCTGGCCGCCCGGCCGGATCGCCGACCAGAACCACCGCCTCAGCCTCGTCTTCATCCAGAAGCGGTAGAAGCCGAGGGTGAGCAGCGTCAGCAGGCTGGTTTTGAGCGTGAGCAGGAACAGCCGCCATTTGCGCCCGGTGTATTCGGTCCTGATCCGGCTGGCGGACATGGCTCAGGTGAACCTGTTGTTGCGCGGGAAACCCCGCGGCGCCATACGGCCTGCCTGGGCGCGCTTGCCGAGCCACTCGGCGAGATCGGTTTCGGTGCGGGTGCGCCCGGCGGGATCCTTCCAGCTGAGCCCTTCGGCCAGCGTGAAGGTGCGGGCATCGGAAAGCCCGCCATCCTTGTATTTCTGAAGCCGCACTCCCTTGCCCCGCGCCATTTCGGGAAGCTCGGAAACCGGGAAGATCAGCACCTTGCGGTTTTCGCCCACGCAGGCCACGTGATCCCCTTCCACCGGGCGGCACACCATGGCCTTCGCATCGCCCTTCACGTTCAGCACCTGCTTGCCGCTGCGCGTCTGGGCCACCACGTCATCTTCATTGACGATGAAGCCATCTCCCTTCGAGGAAGCCAGCAGCAGCTTGCGCCCCGGCCTGTGGATGAAAAGAGCCACGATTTCGGCGTCATTGGGGAGATCCACCATCAGGCGCACCGGCTCGCCCATGCCCCGCCCGCCGGGAAGATTGGCGGCCGAAAGCGTGTAGAAGCGGCCGTTGGAGCCGAGCAGCAGCAGGCGATCAGTGGTTTCGGCATGGAAGATGAAGCGCGGGCCATCGCCATCCTTGAACTTGAGCTCGCGCTCCAGATCGATATGGCCCGACATCGCCCGGATCCAGCCCATCTTGGAGCAGACGACAGTAATCGGCTCGCGCTCGATCATGGCTTCGAGCGGCACGTCCTCCACCTCGCCGGCCTCGGCAAATTGCGTGCGCCGGGCGCCGCCTTCGGATTTGTAGCCGAACTTCTTTCGCGTTTCGCGAAGCTGATCGGCGATCGCCTGCCACTGCTTCTCCTCGCTTTCGAGAAGATCGATCAGCCCTTCGCGCTCCAGAAGCAGCTTCTCGTGCTCGCGCTTGAGCTCCATCTCCTCGAGCTTGCGCAGGCTGCGCAGGCGCATGTTGAGGATCGCCTCGGCCTGCACGTCGGAAAGCTCGAATTCGGCCATCATGACGGGCTTTGGCTCATCTTCCGTGCGGATGATCTCGATCACCCGATCGAGATTGAGGAAGGCAACGATATAGCCTTCGAGCACCTCGAGGCGGTGATCGATCTTCTCGAGCCGGTGCTGGCTGCGCCTTTGCAGCACTTCGCGGCGATGATCGAGGAAGGCGCGCAGCACTTCCTTGAGGCTGCAGACCTTCGGGGTGAGCCCGTCGAACAGCACGTTCATGTTGAGGCTGAAGCGGATCTCGAGATCGGATTGGCGAAACAGCATGCCCATCAGCACCTCCGGATCCACGTTCTTGCTGCGCGGCTCCAGAATGATGCGGATATCATCGGCGCTTTCGTCGCGCACATCGGCGAGGATCGGCAGCTTCTTCGTCTGGATCAGATCGGCGAGCTTCTCGATCAGCTTCGATTTCTGCACCTGATAGGGAATCTCGGTAACGACGATCTGCCATTGCCCGCGCCCCAGATCCTCGATTTCCCACTTGCTGCGCAGGCGGAAGGCGCCGCGTCCGGTGCGATAGGCCTCGAGGATGTTCTCGCGCGGCTCGACGATGATCCCCCCGGTGGGGAAATCCGGGCCGGGGATGTATTCAAGCAGGGTTTCATCGCGCGCATTGGGCGCCTTGATCAGATGCAGGCAGGCATTGCAAAGCTCTTCGATATTGTGCGGCGGGATGTTGGTGGCCATGCCAACGGCAATGCCGGAAGCACCGTTGGCCAGCAGATTGGGAAAGGAGGCCGGCAGCACCACGGGCTCGGTCAGCGTGCCATCGTAATTTTCGCGGAAATCGACCGCGTTTTCATTGAGCCCTTCCAGCAGCGCCTCGGCAACTTCGGTGAGCCGGGCCTCGGTGTAGCGGCTGGCGGCGGGGTTGTCGCCGTCGATGTTGCCGAAATTGCCTTGGCCATCCACCAGCGGATAGCGCACGTTGAAATCCTGTGCGAGGCGGGCCATGGCATCGTAGATCGCGGCATCGCCATGGGGGTGATAATTGCCCATCACATCGCCCGAGATCTTGGCCGATTTGCGAAAGCCCCCGGAGGAGGAAAGCCTGAGTTCGCGCATGGCGTAAAGGATGCGCCGGTGCACGGGCTTCAGCCCGTCGCGCGCATCCGGCAGGGCGCGGTTCATGATGGTGGAGAGCGCATAGGTGAGATAGCGCTCGCCAATGGCGCGGCGCAGTGGCTCGGAAAGCTCGTAACCCTTTTCGGGGGAGGTATCGGAAATGTCGTTCATGCTTCGGTGATACCCAAGCCTGCCCTTGTGAACAAGCTGACACGGGGCAAATGCTTCTCCGTTTCCCCCTGAAAACCGGTTGATGATGGATTAAAAGGGGAAGGGTCGCCGGTTTCGGCGATGTTTCGTTGGTGCGCGTTTGTGGATGGTTGGCATGATACGTGGTTTGGTTGGCAAGGTGTTTGTGCTTGCGCTCGGGATCGTTGCAGTGCTTTCCATGGCACCTGAACCCGAGCGTTCCAATGCGGGATCCAATGCAGATGATGCGCAACGCAAGGCGGCCCTGAGGCGCATGCTCACCGATCCCCGGGATGATGCGGGCACGGGCAGCGCCTCCCCGGTGCATCAGCAGGCCGGGGGCGAGGCGATCCGGGCCGGGCGTTCGCTTCCCGCAGTGGAAAAGGTGGCCTTGACCACCCGGCAGCCGGCTGCCCCCGCATTGGGTGGGCGTGATGCGCCGCCCGAATATCTTGCCCGCCTTCGGGCCGCGCGGGCCGAGAGCGGTGAGGAGAGTGCGGGTAAGCAAAGCGGACCGGTTTTCACCGTGACGGCAAGCGCCGTTAATCTCAGGGCCGGCCCGACGACGGGGAGCCGGATTATCGGCCGCCTCACGCGCGGCCAGAGTGCCGAGCTGCTCCGCGACACGGGTAATGGCTGGGCCGAGATCCGGGCGATCCATTCCGGCGCGCATGGTTTTATGGCGCTTCGCTTTCTTGCGCCGGCGGGTGATTAGCACAGCCTAATTTGTTCTCCGTTTCGTTATGCGCTAGACAGCCACGAATGAAAGCAGGCGAGGCGGGCATGGCGGAAAGATCGATCCTTGTCACCGGGTGTTCATCGGGCATCGGATATGACGCGGCCATGGGGCTGCGCGAACGCGGCTGGCGGGTGTTTGCCGCGTGCCGGAAGGAGGAGGATTGCGCACGGCTGCGCGACGAGGGCTTTGAAAGCCCGCGCCTCGATTACGCCGATGAAGCAAGCATCGAAGCCGCGCTCGGCGAGGTGCTGGAGGCCACGGGCGGAAAGCTCGATGCCCTGTTCAACAACGGCGCCTATGCCCTTCCCGGGGCGGTGGAGGATCTGCCGCGTGCCGCATTGCGTGAAATCTTCGAAACCAATCTCTTCGGCTATCATGATCTTGCCAGGCGGGTGATTCCCGTCATGCGCCGGCAGGGGCATGGGCGCATCCTGAATTGCTCCTCCGTGCTCGGCTTCGCGGCGCTGAAATGGCGTGGGGCCTACAATTCCACCAAATTCGCGCTTGAAGGGCTGACGGATACCCTGCGCCTTGAAATGCGCGATACGCCGATAAAGGTGATCCTGATCAATCCGGGGCCGATCACCACGAAGATCCGCGAAAATTCGATCCCCCATTTCGAGAAATGGATCGATTGGCAGAATTCCCCCCGCGCGGATGAATACCGCGGCGCGCTGATGAAACGCCTCTATGAAAAGCGCGGGCCTGACAGGTTCGAACTGCCGCCCTCGGCTGTCACCAGGAAGGTGATCGCCGCTCTCGAGAGCCCGAACCCGAAGGCGCGCTATCTGGTGACGACCCCGACCTACGCGATGTGGTATCTGCGCAGGATCCTGCCCACGCGGATGCTTGACCGGATACTGGCCAAAGGCTGAAGCGCGGCGATTTGACCTTTCGGTTCCTGCCTCATCCGGGTTACTACCTCAGCCAGTAATGAAAGGATTCCCATGCTGAGCGATCCCTTTTTCCTGCTTGTCGTGATCGGCGCCGCCGTGACGGTGCTGGTGCTGCTGCTCGGTGTTGCCGGCTTTGGCAGGGGCGGCAGCTCCAATGCGAAGCGCTCCAATCGCATGATGCGCTATCGCGTGATTGCGCAGGGGGTGACGGTGGCGCTCATCCTGCTCTATGTTTACATGCGGCGCATGTAGCGGGGGCATCCGATGGTCGTGCTCAACAGGATCTACACGAAAACGGGTGACAATGGCGAAACCGCCCTTGGCGATGGCTCTCGCGTGCCCAAGGATGCCCTGCGGGTCGAGGCTTACGGCACGGTGGACGAAACCAATGCCACGGTGGGGCTCGCCCGCCTTCATGCCCCGGAAGGGAAAATGGCCGAGCGCCTCGCCGCCATCCAGAATGATCTTTTCGATCTCGGTGCGGATCTCTGCCGGCCTATCGGCGAGGACGAAGCTGAGGCCGAGCATCCGCCGCTTCGCATAAGCCCTGTCCAGGTGGAGCGGCTGGAAGGCGAGATCGACGAGATGAATGGCTCTCTCGAGCCCCTGCGCAGCTTCATCCTGCCGGGCGGCACGCCGCTTGCCGCCCATCTGCACCTGTGCCGCACCGTCTGCCGCCGCGCCGAGCGCCTTGTGGTGGCGCTCGCTGCGGCGGATAACGTTACGCCCGAGGCGGTGAAATACCTCAATCGCCTGTCGGACTGGTTTTTCGTGGCTGCCCGGATCGC
>JALVEX010000265.1 GCA_027030435.1 Paracoccaceae bacterium | reverse complement strand
CCGCTTCCCTGCGCCTCGTGCCCGTTGAGGGCGATCACGCGCTGAGAGACATTGATACCGCGGCGGACTGGGCCGACTGGCAAAACCGTAACGAAAGCTGAATCAATCCCGCGTTTCTGCAACTTTTTCGTGTTTCATTAAGGATTTGCTTACCTTCTTCGGTGTCTCCTTCCCGTGGGGGGAATTGACATTGCAGGCGCCCCGGCGGCGCCACAGGGAAGGAAAGAGCGATGGAAAAAACCCGGATCACACCCGTGCTTCTGTGCGGCGGCAGCGGCACCCGGCTCTGGCCGCTCTCGCGCACGAGCCATCCCAAGCAGTTCACCCGTATCGGCGCGGAGGAAAGCCTGTTTCAGAAGACGGCGCGCCGCTTTGTGCGCGCGCCCTACGCGCCGCCGATCCTGCTCACCCATGCCGATTACCGCTTCATGGTGGCCCAGCAGCTGATGGAAACGGAAGCGAAGGCGGGCGCGATCTTCCTCGAGCCCGAGGCGCGCAACACCGCGCCCTCCGTGCTCGCCGCCGCGCTCTGGCTCGAGGCGCGAGATCCCGCCGCGCTGATGCTGATCGCACCGACCGATCACATGATCCGCAACGAAACCGCCTTCCACGCCGCCGTGGAAAAGGCCCGCCCGGCGGCGAATGCGGGGCGGATCGTCACCTTCGGCATCCGGCCCGAGAGGGCCGAAACGGGATATGGCTGGCTCGAGATCGATCCCGCCGGGGAGTGCGCGGAGGGATCGGATGTGCTGGCGCTCTGCCGCTTTGTCGAAAAACCGGCACTGAGGGAGGCACGGGCCATGCTGGAGGCGGGGCATTACCTGTGGAACGCAGGGCTGTTTCTGATGCGCGCCGATGTGCTCGTGGAAGCCTTCCGCCGCCACGCGCCCGGCCTTCTCCCCCGCACGCAGGTGGCGCTGGCGAAAGGGCGGCAGGATCAGGATTTCATCCGCCTCGAAAGCGCCGCCTGGGGCGAGGTTGAAAGCATATCGCTCGATTACGCGGTGATGGAACGGGCGGGCAATCTCGGGGCGGTGGCGCTTGAGTGCGGCTGGAGCGACATGGGCGACTGGAACAGCGTCTTCGCGCAGACCGGCGCCGATGAGAACGGAGTGGCGCTGGTGGGGCGGGCAACCGCGCTCGATTGCTCCGAAAGCCTGCTTCTGAGCGAGGATGCGGGGCAGGAGGTGGTGGGGATCGGGCTTGAAAACACCATCGTGATCGCGATGCCCGATGCGGTGCTTGTGGCCGACCGGCGCTGCGCGCAGGACGTGAAGCGCGCGGTGGAGCGGCTGCGCAGCAGAGCCGCGCCCCAGGCGGTGCAGTCAAGCCGCGAAATACGGCCCTGGGGGTGGTTCGAAACCCTCCAGCGCGGGCCCGGCTTTCACGTGAAGCAGATCCATGTGCACCCGGGGGCGCGCCTCAGCCTGCAAAGCCACGCGCACCGCGCGGAGCACTGGATCGTGGTGGAGGGCAGCGCGCGGGTGCGGATCGGCGACGAGATCATGGCGCTTCGCAAGAACGAGAGCGCCCATGTGCCGCAAGGCGCCCTGCACCGGCTGGAAAACCCGGGCAACGGCCCGCTGGTGCTGATCGAGGTGCAGCACGGCACCTATCTCGGCGAGGATGACATCACCCGCTTCGAGGATATCTACGATCGCGCCTGACGCGTCGGCCCCGGCGGCGCCTGCCCTCAGACCGCGCGCAATCGGTGTGAGCGGACCGGGCCTGTGGCCGGGCGCGCCCGCCGCACCGCCTTCGGAGCACGATCCTTCACCGCATCGCGCATCTCGGGATAAAGCACGAACAGTTCGTTGCGCTGGGCATCGCCCTCGGCCCCGATCTCCCGGTCATGGGGCTGGAAACACTCGACCCAGACACCATTGGACAGCACCGCCTCGGTGCGCTCGAACTCGAGATGCACATGCTCCATCCCCATGATCTTCACCTGGCGAATGGTATGATTGTCGATCAGTTGCCTTGCCGCCAGCATGCCGTCCGCGCCCCTTTCATCCGTTTTGCGCTCAAGGGTGAGCGGCGCCAGGATGCGCTGGTTCGGCGTCAGAATCATCGCCCGCTCGGGCAGGCCATTGCCAAGCGCACCACGCTCGATGAGCACCGGCCACAGATGCGGATTGGCCTCGAACATGCGGCGCGAGAAGCGGCGCAAGCGGATGCCCTTCACCGGCTGGATGCCGTTATCGCGGGTGATCACCGGATCGCCGGGGCGCAGCTTGTCGATGCAAATCTCTCCCCTCGGCGTTGCCACGCTGCGCCCTGTCCTGAGGCAGCGGCCTGTTTTTTTGCCGCTCACAAAGCAGATACGCGCCGCGCCATTGCGCTCGGGCGCAAAATCGACGATCCCGACCCCGGGAAATTTCCTGCTGCGCAATATCCGCGCCCTGGCGGGCATCTGCGGCACCTTATCCACCCCAGTTTCAGGCTTCACAAACAGCGCCGCTTTCATGCTGCTCCAACCGAACATTTCGCACCATCTCCCTCCCTGGTAGCCGGCAGAGTGTGCGTCCGGGCCTTGTATCGCGGCCCGGTTCCACCTGCCTTCCCCGGATGCTCCCGGGGTGTCCGGCGGGCCGGGGCAACA
>JALVEX010000264.1 GCA_027030435.1 Paracoccaceae bacterium | reverse complement strand
CGATCACGGCCAGCTTCTGGCCGGGGGTCACGGTTGCCCCTTCCGGGGCGAGGATTTCGGCCAGCACGCCGGATGCGGGCGCGGGCACCTCGACGGAGACTTTGTCCGTCTCCAGTTCGCAGAGCATTTCATCGCCAATGACCTGATCGCCCGGGGCCTTGAACCAGGTGGAAACGGTGGCTTCGGTGACGCTTTCGCCAAGCGTCGGCACGAGGACATCGACGCGCTTGCCCTCAGCTTGCGGTTTGGCGGTTTCCGGAGCGGCCTTCGGCGCCGCTTCGGATCCTGCGGCAGCTTCGGCGCCCGCCTCTTCGAGCGTCGCTAGCACGGCACCGGGGGAAACAGTTGTTCCTTCCGGAGCCAGGATTTCGGCCAGCCTGCCGGCGGCCGGGGCGGGCACCTCGACGGTGACCTTGTCTGTCTCGAGCTCGCAGACCATTTCATCCGCGGCCACGAGATCGCCGGGCTTCTTGAACCAGGTTGCAACTGTGGCTTCGGTGACACTTTCGCCAAGCGTTGGCACTTTGATTTCGATGGTCATCGGTTCTTACCCTTCGATCGTGAGCGCTTCGTTGACGAGCGCGGCCTGTTGTGCGGCATGGGCGCTGCCCAGGCCGGTGGCGGGGGAGGCGGAGGCCGGGCGGCCTGCATAAGAGGGGCGCGGGCATCTGGCCCCGATCCGGCCAAGGACCCATTCGATATTGGGCTCCATGAAGAACCAGGCGCCCTGATTCTTCGGCTCTTCCTGGCACCAGACGACATCCGCCTGCTTGAACCGGGAGAGCTCCTTCACCATGGACATGGCCGGGAAGGGATAGAACTGCTCAACGCGCAGGATGTAGATATCGTCAATCCCGCGTTTCTCGCGCTCTTCAAGGAGGTCGTAATAGACCTTGCCCGAGCACAGAACGAGCCGGCGGATCTGCTCATCAGGCTTCAGCCTGGTGGAGGAGTGCCCCGTCTGGGCATCATCCCAGAGCACCCGATGGAAGGAGGAGCCGGTGGTGAAATCCCTGGCTTCCGATACCGCCCGCTTGTGGCGCAGCAGGGATTTCGGCGTCATCAGGATGAGGGGCTTGCGGAAGGTGCGGTGCAGCTGGCGGCGCAGGATGTGGAAGTAATTTGCCGGCGTGGTGCAATTGGCGACGATCCAGTTGTCTTCGGCGCTCATCTGCAGATAGCGCTCGAGGCGGGCGGAGCTGTGCTCCGGCCCCTGGCCCTCGAAACCGTGCGGCAGAAGGCAGACGAGCCCCGACATTCTGAGCCATTTGCGCTCGCCCGAAGAGATGAACTGATCAAACATGATCTGAGCGCCATTTGCGAAATCGCCGAACTGGGCTTCCCAGAGGGTGAGCGCATTGGGCTCGGCCAGAGAATAGCCGTATTCGAAGCCGAGCACCGCATATTCCGAGAGCATGGAATCGATCACCTCGTAATGGGCCTGGCTATCGCGGATGTGATTGAGCGGGTAATAGCGCTCTTCGGTTTCCTGATCGATCAGGGCCGAATGACGCTGGGAGAAGGTGCCGCGGGTGCTGTCCTGCCCGGCAAGGCGCACCGGCAGGCCTTCGAGCAGAAGCGAGCCGAAGGCAAGCGCCTCGCCCGTGGCCCAATCGAAGCCTTTGCCGGTTTCGAACATCTTCTTCTTGTTCTCGAGCATCCGTTGCACTGTCTTGTGCACATGGAAGCCTTCCGGCACGGTGGTGAGCGCCTTGCCGATGTGCTGCATCGTTTCAGGCGCGATTGCGGTTGCGCCGCGCTGGTAATCCTGATCCTGGCGCTTCAGGTGCTTCCAGCGGCCATCAAGCCAATCGGCCTTGGTCGGCTTGTAGGTTTTCCCGGCTTCGAACTCGGCATTGAGGAGGGCCTGGAAGGCGGCCTTCATCTCTTCCACCTCGCCCTCCGAGATCAGCCCCTGCGCCACGAGGCGCTCGGTGTAGAGCTGCAGGGTCGTCTTGTGACTCTTGATCTTCTTGTACATGAGGGGGTTGGTGAACATCGGCTCGTCCCCCTCGTTGTGGCCGAAGCGGCGATAGCAGAACATGTCGATCACCACGTCCTTGCCGAATTTCTGGCGGAATTCCGTGGCCACCTTGGCGGCATGGACAACCGCCTCGGGATCATCGCCGTTCACGTGGAAGATCGGGGCCTCCACCATCAGCGCGATATCCGTCGGGTAGGGCGAGGAGCGGGAGAAGTGCGGTGCTGTGGTGAAGCCGATCTGGTTGTTCACCACGATATGGATGGTGCCCCCGGTGCGGTGGCCGGTGAGGCCCGAGAGGCCGAAACATTCCGCCACCACGCCCTGGCCGGCGAAGGCCGCATCGCCGTGGAGCAGCAGCGGAATCACCTGCTTGCGCTCCTGATCCTCGCGCTGGGTCTGCTTGGCGCGCACCTTGCCGAGCACCACCGGGTTCACGGCTTCCAGATGCGAGGGGTTGGCGGTGAGCGAAAGATGGACCTTGTTGCCGTCGAACTCGCGGTCGGAACTGGCGCCGAGGTGATATTTCACATCGCCCGAGCCATCCACATCCTCGGGCTTGAAGCTGCCGCCCTGGAATTCATTGAAAATGGCGCGATAGGGCTTGCCCATAACATTGGCGAGCACGGAGAGGCGGCCGCGGTGGGGCATGCCGATCACGATCTCCTTGGCGCCAAGCGCCCCGCCGCGCTTGATGATCTGCTCCATCGCCGGAATGAGGCTCTCGCCGCCATCGAGCCCGAAGCGCTTGGTGCCCATGTATTTCACATGCAGGAATTTCTCGAAGCCTTCCGCCTCGACAAGCTTGTTCAGGATCGCCTTGCGGCCTTCCTTGGTGAAGTGGATTTCCTTGCCAAGCCCCTCGATCCGTTCCTTCAGCCAGGCCGCTTGCTCGGGATCGGAGATATGCATGTATTGCAGTGCGAAGGTGCCGCAATAGGTGCGCTGCAGGATCTCGAGGATCTGGCGCATGGTGGCGATCTCGAGGCCGAGCACGTTGTCGATGAAGATCGGGCGATCCATGTCGGCCTCGGTGAAGCCGTAGCTCGCCGGATCGAGCTCGGGGCGCATGCTTTCATCGCGCAGGCCCAGCGGATCGAGCTTGGCCATCAGATGGCCGCGAATGCGGTAGGCGCGGATGATCATGATGGCGCGGATAGAATCCGTGACCGCCTGGCGCACCTTCGGTTCGGCGAGCGAAAAGCCCCGCTCGGCCGCCTTCTCGCGGATCTTGGCCGCGATCTTCTCGGGCGCAGCCTCCTCCTCTTCGCCATCGGGCTTTTCCTCCGGCCACTGGCCATCGAGCGCGTGGGTGAGTTCGTCGCTCGGCTGGGGCGGCCAGTCCCGCCGTGCCCAGGATGGGCCCTCCGCCACCTTCTCGACCTCCTGCGCCCCGTCGCCGAGCGATTCGAAGAACTGCCGCCAGGCGGCATCCACGGCCTCCGGGTCCTTCGCGTAGAGCGCATAGAGATGATCCAGCCAATCGGCATTCTGCCCCCCCATGAAGGAGGTGGCGTGCATCACTTCGTTGGGGCTTTGATCGTTCATGGCGTTATCCGAATATCCTGAACCGAATGAAATCGTGCCCCAGCATGGGGCACGATGATTGAGAATTACTTGCCGATCGCCTCGAGCACCGCTTCGCCAAGGCGCGCGGGGCTTTCGGCCACCACGATCCCGGCCTCGCGCATCGCGGAAATCTTGCTTTCCGCATCGCCCTTGCCGCCCGAGATGATGGCGCCCGCATGGCCCATGCGCCTGCCCGGAGGCGCGGTGCGCCCGGCGATGAAGCCGGCCACCGGCTTCTTGCGGCCCTTCTTCGCCTCTTCCACCAGGAAGGCGGCCGCATCCTCTTCCGCGGTGCCGCCGATCTCGCCGATCATGATGATGCTCTCGGTTTCCTCGTCATCGAGGAAGCGATCGAGCACATCGATGAACTCCGTGCCCTTGATCGGATCGCCGCCGATCCCCACGGCGGTGGACTGGCCGAGGCCCATGTCCGTCGTCTGCTTGACGGCCTCGTAGGTGAGCGTGCCCGAGCGGCTCACCACCCCCACCGAGCCGCGCTTGTGGATATGGCCGGGCATGATGCCGATCTTGCAGGCATCGGGCGTGATCACGCCGGGGCAGTTGGGGCCGATCAGGATGCTTTCGCTGTCGATCAGCGCGCGCTTCACCTTCATCATGTCCTGTACCGGGATGCCCTCTGTGATGGCCACGATCAGATCCATCCCGGCGTCGATCGCCTCGAGGATCGAATCGGCGGCGAAGGGGGGCGGCACGTAGATCACCGTGGCATCGGCACCGGTTTCGGCCTTTGCCTCGTGCACGGAGTTGAACACAGGCAGGCCGAGATGCGTCATCCCGCCCTTGCCGGGGGTGACCCCGCCGACCATCTTCGTGCCGTAGGCGATGGCCTGTTCGGTGTGGAAGGTGCCCTGCGAGCCGGTGATGCCCTGGCAGATCACGCGGGTGTTTTCGTCAATATAGATGGCCATCAGACTTTCCCCTTCACCGCTTCCACGATCTTCTTCGCGGCATCGTCCAGATTGTCGGCAGAGATCACGTTGAGGCCGGATTCATCGATGATCTTCTTGCCCTTTTCCACGTTGGTGCCTTCGAGCCGCACCACCAGCGGCACCTCGAGGCCCACTTCCTTCACGGCTTCCACCACGCCCTCGGCGATCACGTCGCAGCGCATGATGCCGCCGAAGATATTGACGAGGATCCCCTTCACCTTGGGATCGGAGGTGATGATCTTGAAGGCAGCCGTCACCTTCTCCTTCGTGGCGCCGCCGCCCACATCGAGGAAATTCGCCGGCTCGCCGCCGTAGAGCTTGATGATGTCCATCGTCGCCATGGCCAGGCCGGCGCCGTTCACCATGCAGCCGATCTCGCCATCGAGCGCGATGTAGTTGAGATCGTATTTCGCCGCCTCGAGCTCCTTCGGGTCCACCTCGGTTTCGTCGCGCAGGGCGGCGATTTCGGGGTGGCGGTAGAGGGCGTTGTCGTCAAAGCCGAGCTTGGCATCGAGCACCTTGAGATCGCCCTTGTCGGTCACGATCAGGGGGTTGATCTCGAGCATCTCCATGTCTTTTTCGGTGAACGCCTTGTAGAGCGTGCCCATGAGCGAGACGCACTGCTTCACCTGCGGGCCCTCGAGGCCGAGCGAAAAGGCGATGCGCCGGCCGTGGAAAGGGCTGTAGCCGGTGGCGGGATCGACGGAGAAGCTCAGGATCTTCTCCGGCGTTTTCTCGGCCACGTCCTCGATATCCATGCCGCCCTCGGTGGAGCAGACGAAGGAAACGCGGCTGGTTTCGCGATCGATAAGTAGGGCGAGGTAAAGTTCGCGCTCGATGCCCGAGCCCTCTTCGATATAGATGCGGTTGACCTGCTTGCCCTCGGGGCCCGTCTGCTTGGTGACAAGCGTGCGCCCCAGCATTCTGCGGGCTTCCTCGGCGGCCTCGGTGGCCGAACGCGCCAGGCGCACGCCCCCGGCCTCGCCCGCTTCCGGTTCCCTGAATTTGCCCTTGCCGCGCCCGCCGGCGTGGATCTGGGCCTTCACCACCCAAAGCGGGCCATCGAGCTCGCCGGCCGCGGTTTTCGCGTCTTCCGCCTTCAGCACCGCGCGCCCTTCCGAAACCGGTGCGCCGTATTCGCGAAGGAGCGCCTTCGCCTGATATTCATGTATGTTCACGAGACTGCCCCGTTTTGCTTGCGTTTCCCGGCCATAAGACAGATCGCGCCCGCGAAGTGAAATGATTTTTCCGTGTTCGGCACGATTGCGGAGAGAATCGCGGCTATTTGTGATCACGCCTTCGGAAAGCGTGATCACAAACTTCAGGCCGCATTCGATTCAGTTGAAAAGCAACGCATAGAAGCCGGTATTGCCGGAGACAAGCTGATCGAAGGCGCGCAGGCTTTCGCTGTCGGCAACCGGGCCGCGCTCCATGTAGGGCAGGAGCCCATGGCCCTGCACCCAGGCTACGATATCCACGGCAGGGGGATTGTCGAACAGTTTCTTCACATTCACTCCACCAGCCGGGTCGATGCGCCAGAAGGGGATCAGCAATTCGCCATTGAGGATGGCTTCGCCGTCGCCGAGAACCCTGAGCCAGGTTTCCCCCGCGCCCTTCGGCAATTCGAAGCCGAGCGCGGCCTTCTGGGAATCATTCGGGATCCATTCGCGGTCATTGTCGGTTTCCGCACCCACCCTTTTCCAGAAGGTGCGGTTATCGGCGATCATGGCGAGGAAATGGAGCCGCGCCGCCCCGACCAGGACCGCATCGGGCTTCTGGTGCAATGCGTCGCGCACCATCGTGAACTGATCGACGTATCGGCCCACCTGCATTTCCAGCGCATTTGCGGGCGGGGTGCTGCCGCGAAGAGCCGCCAGCTCTGTCCGTGTTTTCATGACCCCCGCGATGGCCTCGGTCGGGTCGTAGGCGCGCACGAGGGCCGAAATGCCTTGCAGAAGGTGAGTATAGGCGGAAAGCCAGGCCACGTCGGCGCTGTCGAAGCGCACGATCGGCTCTCCCTGCGTGGCCCCGCTGGTGGCGCCCGTGGCGGCGCCGGCAACCGCGCCGAGGCCCTCCCAGACGTCGCGCCGGCCATTCATGTTCACGTCAAACCAGAGATCTGAGATGTTGACCAGGAGGCCCACCTCGCTGCCTTCGGGAATGCGGGCGAGCGCGGCGCGGCTTCTTTCCATGTCGCCATCGAGCGTGGTGAAGATCTCCGTCACGAGATCGGCCCGGAAGGGGCTGGCATCCGGGTTGGGCGGCACAGGCAGGCGCAGCACCGGGATCGGGACATCATTCATCCAGGCGTTGTGCTGCCAGCGCGTTTGCAGGGTCTTTTCGATGCCGCGCAGGAAGATCACGCCGCCGAGGGCGAAAAGATCTTCGGGCGTGGGATCTTCGATCGAGGCCAGATCCCGCTCCGCGGCGGCAAGGCCCTTTTCGGCGATGGTCGTGGCAATGCTGCTCGCTTCACCGGCCCGCGCGGGCGGGTTTGCGATGAATGTGGCGACAATCGCCAGTGAGCCGCATATCGAACCGAATATCTTGCGCATCGTCTCCTCCCCGTGAAACCGTAACAAAAGGCGCCCCGCAAGCATCGGGGCGCCTCTCTCAGTCTGCAAGTCAGGTATTCCCGACCTTGCGTCTCAGCCCAGCGAAGGATCGATCTCCTTGCAGGCGGCCACAAGGCCCTTCACGGCATTCACGGATTTGTCGAACATCGCCTGCTCGTCCTTCGCCAGCCTGATCTCGACAATCCGCTCGATGCCGCCCTCGCCGATCACCGTGGGCACGCCCACGTAGAGGCCATCGAGGCCGAAGGCGCCATCCACGTAAGCGGCGCAGGTGAGCACGCGCTTCTGATCCTTGAGGTAGGCCTCGGCCATCTCGATTGCGGAGGTGGCCGGGGCATAGAAGGCGGAGCCCGTTTTCAGCAGGCCGACGATCTCGGCCCCGCCATCTCGGGTGCGCTGCACGATCGCATCCACGCGATCCTGGGTCGTCCAGCCCATCTCCACGAGATCGGGCAGCGGGATGCCGGCAACGGTGGAGTAGCGCACGAGCGGCACCATCGTATCGCCATGCCCACCGAGCACGAAGGCGGTCACATCGCGCATCGAGACATTGAACTCGAGGCTGAGGAAATGGCGGAAGCGGGCGCTGTCGAGCACGCCGGCCATGCCCACGACCTTCTGATGCGGCAGGCCGGAATATTCGCGCAGGGCCCATACCATCGCATCGAGCGGGTTGGTGATGCAGATCACGAAGGCATCGGGCGCATGGGCCTTGATCCCTTCGCCCACCGCCTTCATCACCTTGAGATTGATGCCGAGAAGATCGTCCCGGCTCATGCCGGGCTTGCGCGGCACGCCGGCGGTGACGATGCACACATCCGCGCCGGCGATATCGGCGTAATCCGTGGTGCCCTTGAGCGATACGTCAAATCCGGCAACAGGGCCCGATTCGGCGATGTCCAGCGCCTTGCCCTGGGGCACGCCATCGGCGATGTCGAACAGCACGACATCCCCAAGCTCCTTGATTGCGGCAAGATGGGCGAGTGTTCCGCCGATCTGCCCCGCGCCGATGAGGGCGATTTTCGGTCTGGCCATGGTATGATCTCCGATCCGTTTGAACCGCTGCTTGGGTAGCCAAAGCGGGCGGGGTGTGCAAGTCTGTCGCAGCTGGCGTGTGATCACAATCGCTGGCTCGCAATCGGCACTTGCCAAAAGCTGCGAAAGCAGGCCTTTTTGCGCAAGATCATTTCGGAAGGCAGAATCACCATGGATCACCTCGACCGCCCCTACCGCTCGGTTCTCTACATCCCGGCTTCCAATGAGCGCGCGCTCGAAAAGGCGCAGACGCTCGCGGCAGATGCCATCATCTTCGATCTCGAGGATGCCGTTGCGCCCGACGAGAAGGAGAGCGCCCGCCAATCCCTTGCAAGGCGCCTTCGCGAGGCCGATTACGGGCCACGCCTCAGGATCGTGCGCATCAACGCGCTCGATACGAAATGGGGCCGCGCCGATGCCGAGTGCTTTGCCGAAAGCGAAGCGGATGCGATCCTTCTGCCGAAGGTGAATGGCGCCGATGATGTGGATGAACTGGCCGCAATCGTGCCCGCGATTCCGCTCTGGGCGATGATGGAAACGCCGCTTGGCGTGTTGAACGCGCTGGAAATCGCGGCGCATGGCAGGCTGGCCGGCTTCGTGATGGGCACCAACGATCTGGCCAAGGATCTCAATTGCCGCCCCGATCCCATGCGCCTGCCGCTGATCACCGCATTGCAGACCTGCCTTCTGGCCGCGCGCGCCCATGGGGTGATCGCGGTGGATGGCGTCTATAATGCCTTCCGCGATGAAGAGGGCCTGCGCCGCGAATGCCGCCAGGGCCGTGATTTCGGCTTTGACGGCAAGACCCTGATCCATCCGGCCCAGATCGCCATCGCCAATGAGGTCTTTTCGCCCGACGAAGGCGAGATAGAGCTTGCAAAGCGCCAGATCGCGGCCTTCGAGGAGGCCGAGCGTGAAGGCAAGGGCGTGGCGGTGCTTGACGGGCGGATCGTGGAAAATCTGCATGTGGAAGCAGCCCGTCGGCTTCTGGCGCGGGCAAAGGCGATCCTGGCGATGCAGGGAGAAGAGGGATGAGCCAGCTTGTCGCCGGGATTGTCATCTGGTGGTTTGCACATCTCTTCAAGCGGCTGTTCCCGGCGGCCCGCGCGCGCCTCGGCACTGGCGGCAAGGGGCTGGTTGCGCTGGTGCTGCTGCTCTCGGTCGTGCTGATGGTGCGCGGCTACCGGGCGGCGCCCTTCGAACCCGTCTATGATCCGCTTCCCGGCATGGGGCATCTCAACAATCTGCTGATGCTGATCTCTCTCTATCTCTTCGGCGCGGGCAGCGTGAAGGGGCGCGTGGCGGCGATGATACGCCACCCGATGCTCTGGGGCATGGTGCTCTGGGCGGTGGCGCATCTGCTGGTCAATGGCGATCTCGCCTCGCTCGTCCTGTTTGGCGGGCTCGGCCTCTGGGCGCTGGTGGAAATGGCGGTCATCAACATCGCCGAGGGCCCCTGGCGGCGCCCCGCGCCGGGGCCGTGGAAGAACGATCTGAAGGCCGTTTTCGTGGCGCTGATCCTCTACGCAATCATTGCCGCCATCCACATCTGGCTTGGCCACAACCCATTCCTCGGGAGTTATCCATGAAGCTTTATCGCCTCCTTACCGGAGATGACACCGCCGATTTCTGCCACAAGGTCACCGAAGCGCTTTCGAAGG
>JALVEX010000263.1 GCA_027030435.1 Paracoccaceae bacterium | reverse complement strand
GCTGCCCTGCAACGTGACGGTGGAGGAAACGGCGCCCGGCGAATGCCTCGTGCGCTTCCTTGATCCCAAGGCGATGATGAGCTTCCAGGATCTGGGGCGCAATGAAACGCTCCAGCGCGTGGGATCGCAGGCTGCCGAAGGGATCGGGCGCGCGGCAAAGGCGCTTGCCGGCTGAGCGGGCGCGAAAAGGCTTTCGTTTCGGCGCGGGGCGGGGTAATCCTCGCCCCGCAATGCGGGAGAATGCGCCATGGCGAGTGAAGCCTTCGAGGAAATCGTCGGGGATTTCGAATTTCTGGACGATTGGGAAGATCGCTATCGCTACGTGATCGAGCGCGGCAAGGCCCTGCCGCCTCTGGAGGAGGAATTGCGCGTGCCGGCCACGAAGGTGGAGGGCTGCGCAAGCCAGGTCTGGCTCATGCCCGAGATCGAGGGGGAGGGGCCCGGCGCGATCTTCCGCTTCCGCGGCGACAGCGACGCGATGATCGTGCGCGGGCTGATCGCCGTTCTCATGGCGCTTTTCAATGGCCTGACAGTGGAAGAGGTGCTGAAGGTCGATGCCGCGGGCGAGCTTGCCCGCCTCGGGCTCGACGATCACCTTTCCGCGCAGCGCTCGAACGGCCTGCGCGCCATGGTCGAGCGTATAAGGGCCCTTGCCGGCGAGGCTGCCTCACTCCCGGCCAAGGCGGGCGAGTGAGGCTTCGAGATCGCCGTAGCCCGTGAGGCGGCGCTCATAGGCAAGGCCGAGGCGCCCGGCATGGCGGCGCGCTTTCTCGTCGAGCGCGGGATCGTCCGTCTGGGCCATGTAGATCAGCTTTTCGTAATTGCCGAAATAGACATCCCGAAGCTCGGGGTGGCGATCGAGCCCGAGCGGCTTCCACACGAAGGAATCGAACTGGCGGACGAGAAAATCCGTGAGATAGAAGGCGGTTGTCTCTTCTCCGCCACGGGCCGCGAATGCCTCCACGCCCTCGAAGAAGGCATAGCAATGCGGCCCTTCGAGCATCTCCACCCCCATTTCCGCGCAGAGGCGCGCAAGGCCCCCGCCCGTTCCGCAATCGCCGTAGAGGAGGAATATCCTGTCGTATCCATCGCCCGCCGCCTCGATCGCGGCGCGCACGGCCGGCACGATGCGCTCGGGCGTGTTGTGCAGGATCGCCGGCAGGCAGCGCAGCTCCATGTGGGCAAGGCGATTGGCGCGGATGACGGCCAGGATCTCGCGCGCGAGCGCGCCGCAGCCGATCAGCAGGATCCGGCCGCTTTGCGATTGCGCGGGCTGATAGCAGCCTTCGCTTGCAAGGGTGGTGTCGTCAGGTTCCATCGGCGCGTTCATCCTGGCGGTGATGCTGCCTGATGCTCCGCCCGGGCCTTGCCAGCATCATCCGGCCGATGCGGCATTGTGCTTGCGGGTCATGAATTCCTTCGCCGTTTCCACCGCAACTGCGGCATCGCGGCAATAGGCATCGGCACCGATCGCGCGGCCGAACTCCTCGTTGAGCGGCGCGCCGCCCACGAGCACGATGTAATCCTCGCGGATGCCCTTTTCCTTCATCGTGTCGATCACCACCTTCATGTAGGGCATGGTGGTCGTCAGCAGGGCCGACATGCCGAGAATATCGGCCTTCTCGCGCTCCAGCGCCTCGAGATAATCCTCGACGGGGTTGTTGATGCCGAGATCGACGATCTCGAAGCCGGCGCCCTCCATCATCATGCCGACGAGATTCTTCCCGATGTCATGAATATCGCCCTTCACGGTGCCGATCACCATCTTGCCCATCTTCGGCGCGCCGGTCTCCACCAGAAGCGGCTTGAGGATTTCCATCCCCCCCTTCATCGCATTCGCCGCCAGCAGCACTTCCGGCACGAAGAGGATGCCGTCGCGGAAATCATCGCCCACGATCGCCATGCCGCCCACCAGGGCTTCCGTCAGGATCCTGTAGGGCTCCCAGCCCCGTTCGAGCAGGATATTGACGCCTTCCTCGATCTCTTCGCGCAGGCCGTCGTAGAGATCATCGTGCATCTGCTGGACGAGTTCCTCGTCCGAAAGCTCCGAAAGGATGATGTCATCTTCTTCGTCAGCCATGATCTTCTTCCCGTTCGTTTGCCGTTCGGTCCGGTTTCCGGCGCGTTGCGCGATCTGCCATGCCCGAATGTGTCAACCCCGCCTGCCGGCCACTGGCATGAATGCGACATGGGCCGGAGGGTGAACGACAGCGCCGGCCGTTTCTCTGCCCTGCGGCCTCATCTGCGGCCCCTGCGCCGGGTGCGGCGGGGCGCGGGGGCATTGCCGTCCGTTCCGTCCGAGCCCGAGGAGAAGCCGCCGAGCGCGGCCGCTATTTCCTCGAGCGTCGGGCGGCCCTCGCGGCGCGGGCGGGTTTCCAGGGCTTCGCGCATGGCCGCCAGATGCTCGGGCGTCGTGCCGCAGCAGCCGCCGATGATCCGCGCGCCGCAGTCACGCGCAAGGACGGCGTAATCGGCCATCAGCTCCGGCGTTCCGTCGTAATGGATATGGCCGTGCTCGTATTTCGGGATGCCGGCATTGCCCTTGGCGATGATCGGGCGTTCTGCCCCCTGGGCGGTGAAACCGAGCACCGTGCGCAGGAGATCGGCC
>JALVEX010000262.1 GCA_027030435.1 Paracoccaceae bacterium | reverse complement strand
GATCATGGTCAACTGGTTCGGCTTCGGCTGGGAATCGAAGGCCGCGGTGGTGGTGGCGATGGTGTTCTTCCCTGTGCTGGTCAACACCGTGCAGGGGCTTTCGGAAGCCTCCGAGATGCAGCGCGATCTGATGCGCACCTATGCCGCCGGCTACTGGCAGGAGCTGGTGAAGCTGCGCCTGCCCGCCGCCATGCCCTTCATCTTCAACGGGCTCAAGGTGGGCACCACGCTGGCGCTGATCGGCGCCATCGTGGCGGAATATTTCGGCTCGCCCATCTACGGCATGGGCTTTCGCATCTCCACCGAGGTGGGCCGCCTCGCGATCGACATGGTCTGGGCAGAGATCGCCATGGCGGCGCTCGCCGGATCGCTTTTCTACGGGCTTGTCACCCTGATAGAGAAATGGGTGACCTTCTGGCATCCCTCGCAGCGCGGTTGACAAGCGCCGTCCGATCAAGATTGATCACAACAATGAGAAGATGAACCAAGGGAGGAAGAAAGATGAAGAAACTGCTCACAGCCGCCGCTCTGGCGCTTTCCATGGGCGCCGCCTCGGCGGATGCGGCCGATGATCTGACGCTGCAGCTGAAATGGGTGACCCAGGCCCAGTTCGCCGGCTACTATGCCGCGCTCGACAAGGGCTTCTATGCCGACGAGGGCCTCGACGTGACGATCAAGCCCGGCGGGCCCGACATCGCGCCCACCCAGGTGCTTGCCGGCGGCGGCGCCGATGTGGTGATCGACTGGATGCCCTCGGCGCTGGCGGCGCGCGAGAAGGGGCTGCCGCTCGTCAATATCGCCCAGCCCTTCAAGCGCTCGGGCATGATGCTCACCTGCCGCGCCGACAGCGGCATCAAGACGCCCAAGGATTTCCCCGGCCATACGCTCGGGGTATGGTTCTTCGGCAATGAATATCCTTTCCTTGCCTGGATGAGCATCCTCGGCATCCCCACCGACGGCTCCCCCGGCGGCGTGACGGTGCTCAAGCAGGGCTTCAACGTCGATCCGATCCTGAACGGCCAGGCCGATTGCGTCTCCACCATGACCTACAACGAATACTGGCAGATCATCGATGCCGGGCTGAAGCCCGAGGATCTGGTGACCTTCAAGTATGAGGATCAGGGCGTGGCGACGCTGGAGGACGGGCTCTATGTGCTCGAGGATCGCCTGAAGGATCCGAAGTTCGAGGATGAGCTGGTGCGCTTCGTGCGCGCCTCCATGAAGGGCTGGAAATGGGCCGAGGAGCACCCCGACGAGGCGGCGATGATCGTGCTCGATTACGATGAGACCGGCGCCCAGACGGAGCGTCACCAGAAGCGCATGATGCGCGAGGTGGCCAAGCTCACCGCGGGCTCCAACGGCGAGCTTGATCCGGCCGATTACGAGCGCACGGTGAAGATCCTGATGTCGGGCGGCTCGGATCCGGTCATCACCAAGGAGCCCGAGGGCGCCTGGACGCATCAGATCACCGACAAGGCGCTGAAATAGGCCGAAGGCGCCGGAAAAAGGCGCTGGACAAAGGAGAGGGAAGGGCGTGGCCGGCGGGCCGCGCCCTTTTCATGATGTGGCGGCGCGGCCTCGCTCAGCGCGCCGCGGTGACGCAGATCGTTCCCTCGATCGGATAAAGCACCACCGATCCTCTTTCGGCGATGTTCACGTCGCGCATCCGGGGGATCTGATAGCGCCCGTCCAGCAATGTCCAGCGGAAGGTGTTTCTGGGCGTGCAGCTTCCGGGCAGGGGGCGGGGCAGGGGCGGCAGCCGCATTTCGACCACATAGCTCCCCCTGTTGCCGCGCCTGCAGCCGGAGCGGCGCAGGCAATCGCTTTCATGGGCAAGAACGGTGATGGAAAACCGACCGCCGGGCGGCAGGTTGATCCATTGATCGGGCAGGCTCCACCCGCGCCGGAGCGGCTGCAGGCGGATGATGTCGCCCTCGCTGATCTTCACGTAATCAAGACCGCCTTTTCCACGGGTTTCATTGAACATGTAGGAAGCGCCATAGGATTTGTCGTCGCGCTCCATCACGCGGGGTTCGAGGCTTGTGAGGGAGAAGGAGAGTTCGTCCAGCTCGCCCTTCTTCCGGCGCCGCTCCCCGTTCTTGGCCACCACGAACCGCCGCATGCCGCTGAGGGTGACGCGCAGGGTGTCCGGCCTCACCGGCTGGTTATGGATGGTGGCCGCGATACCGCGGCGCGGGACGCCGAAAATATCCGCCCCCGCCGGGCCGGCTGAGAGGAGGCCGGGCAGGAGAAGGGCGATCAGGTGAAGGGAGAAAATCCTCGGGATTCGGCGTTCATACATGATTTTTGCTCCAAATCGGTCAGGTGAAATTCCATTCGTTCTCCGAAAATAGCACCATCCGCCCGTCATTCAAAACCGGGGCAGGCTGGTGGCCTGAGGTGCCTTCTTGCCGCGTGGGGATGCCGTGGGGCAGCGCCGTGCGGCGGGGCGCAGTTTTTCCCGAAATTTTTCGCCCGCCCCCGAATTTCCCTCTTGCAGCCGGCCGCGCGCTGGCTATATATCGCCTCACGATTGGTAGCGCGGGCGTAGCTCAGGGGTAGAGCACAACCTTGCCAAGGTTGGGGTCGTGAGTTCGAATCTCATCGCCCGCTCCAATCCATCCCCCCCGCCGCTGGTTCGTTTTTCCACCGAAGGAAGGTTGATTCGGCCTTTCCGCTGCATTCGTCCGGGATCGCGCGCGGTGCCGCAGGGGCGGGTTCAGGGCAGGCGGCGGATGCCGCCCTGCCAGACGCCGAGGATATCGAGATCATCGTCGAGATGCAGGAAATCGGCCCGCGTGCCGGGGGCGAGCCGGCCGATCTCGCCGCTCCGCCCGATCAGCTCCGCCGGGTAGAGGGAGGCCATGCGGAGCGCCTCCTCCCGGCCGATCCCGATGCTTTCCACCATGAAACGCACCGCCGAGATCATGTCGAGATCGGCGCCCGCGAGCGTGCCGTCGGCCAGCGTCAGCCGCCCGTCGCGGCGCAGGATGCGCCGCCCGTTCAGGGTGAATTCCGCAAGATCGCTGCCGATCACCGCCATGGCGTCGGTCACGAGGAAGATCCGCCCCGGCCCGGCCTTGGCGCGCAGCGCGATGCGGATCGTGGCGGGATCGACATGGATGCCGTCTGCGATCAGCCCGGCATGGAGCGCGCCGCTTTCAAGCGCCGCGCCGACAAGACCGGGCGCGCGGGCGGCGAGCTGGCTCATGGCGTTGAAGAGATGCGTGGCGCAGGTGGCCCCGGCGCGGACGGCTTCCATCGCCGCCGGGTAATCGGCATCGCTGTGGCCGAGGGAGACGATGGCGCCGGCCGCGGCCAGCGCGCGGATCTCTTCCGGGCGCGCCGATTCGGGGGCGAGGGTGATCATGAGCGTCGGCAGCTCCGCCGCCGCCGCCTCGAGGAAGGCGAGATCCTCGGCCTCCATGGGCCGGATCAGCGCCGGATCATGCGCCCCCTTGCGCGCGGGCGCGATATGGGGCCCCTCGAAATGGAGCCCGATCACCCCCGCCACCCCCTGCGCGAGCGCCGCCTTCGCCGCCCGGCGCGCTTCCGCCATCCGCGCGGGGGTATCGGTGATCAGGGTCGGCAGGAGGGAGGTGGTGCCGAAGGGGAGATGGGCCTTGCAGATGGTGGCGATGGTTTCGGGGCTCGGGGCATCGTTCAGCATCACCCCGCCGCCGCCATTGACCTGAAGATCCACGAATCCGGGGCAGATCAGGCCGCCCTGAAGCGCCTTCAGGGTGCAGCCTTCGGGCAACTCCCCTGGGGGCGCGACAGCCTTCACGCGCCCGCCCTCGCACAGGAGCGCATGGCCCTTGTGGATGGTTTCGCCATCGAGGATCGCGGCGCCGGTGTATGCCGTGAGATCGGTAGTCATGCGCGTTCTGTCCTTCGCGCCCGGGGGCCCCGCAGCGCGCCTCGGCCTGCGTTCCTGCCGCTCATGGAGATACGGGGGATATGGGAGATATGGGCGTATGGTGTTTTCATGCCCTACCCATACTCCACCCGCGATCACGGAGAAAGGGCCTTGCCGGGGCCGCGGGGGAAGCGGGGGATGGCAATAACCGTTGCCCAATGCGTTCAGACATGTTTATCGTGGAAGCCCGGAAGAAGGCGGCCCTTGCCGCGGGCGGCCTGCGGGTGAAACCTGTGGGCGGACGCGGCAAGGGGTGCGGTATTCGGGCCAAGAGGGGGAGGAGCCACCGAAAAGTGAATGGGAAAAACACGGATTCATTCGGTGCCGGGGCTTGATCCACCATGGGCAGTTCTGCCATTGATCCAGAATCATGAAGCACGTTCATGCCCCGATCGCGGGATCATTCCGATAGCGCAGATGGGCCGGGGCGGCTTCGGACGGCAAGCCATCACCAGGCGAACCGGAACGCAATGTTCAACAGGAGGAAAGACATGAAATTCGGAAAAATTCTGGCCGCGGCGGCCGTGATCGGGCTCTCGCTCGGCGTGGCCGAGGCCAAGGAGAAGCGCTACATCTCGATCGGCACCGGCGGTGTGACGGGCGTCTATTACCCGACGGGAGGCGCCATCTGCCGGCTTGTCAACAAGAGCTACAAGGATACCGGCATCCGCTGCTCGGCCGAATCCACCGGCGGTTCGATCTACAACATCAACACCCTGCGCTCGGGCGAGCTGGATTTCGGCATTGCCCAGTCCGACTGGCAGTACCACGCCTATAACGGCACCTCGAAATTCGCCGACAAGGGCCCCTTCAAGGAGCTGCGCGCGGTGTTCTCGATCCATCCCGAGCCGGTGACGATCATCGCCCGCGATGATTCGGGCATCCAGAACATCACCGATCTGCCCGGCAAGCGGGTGAATATCGGCAACCCGGGCTCGGGCACGCTGGGCACCTGGGAAGTGATCGAGAAGACGATGGGCTGGAAGCGTGACGATCTCGCGCTCGCGGCGCAGATGAAATCCTCCGAAACCGGCGCCGCGCTGTGCGACAACAAGATCGACGCCTATTTCTGGCTGGTGGGCCACCCCTCGGCGCTCACCCAGGAAACGCTCGCATCCTGCCCCGCGCACCTCGTGAACGCCTGGACGCCGGAGATCCAGAAGCTCGTCGAGGAAACCCCCTACTACCGCAAGGCGGTGATCCCCGCGGGCATGTACAACAACGATCAGGACATCACCACCTTCGGCGTTGGCGCCACCCTCGTGACCCGCGCCGACGTGCCGGAGGAGGTTGTCTATACGCTGGTGAAATCGGTGTTCGACAATTTCGACCAGTTCAAGAAGCTGCACCCGGCTTTCGCCAACCTCAAGCCCGAGGAAATGATCAAGGACAGCCTCTCCGCGCCCCTGCATCCCGGTGCGATCAAGTATTACAAGGAAAGGGGCTGGATGTAATTCCGGCCAGCAGAACGGGCCGGCGGGGTATCCTCGCCGGCCCTTCTTGCAAGTTTCAGGGCACCTGACGGGCGGAAAGGCCGCGCAAGGCGGCTGCCGTTCACGGTGAAAGGAATTTTACGTGTCACCGGCAGGCAACAATGCCGGGCATGGACAGGGAGGAAACGATGACGCAATCGCAAACGCGCCCGGATAACGTCTCAAGGGCGGAAGAGCTTGCCGCCGAGGTCGAAACCGGCGCCCGCAATCCGCAGGGCTGGCAGCGCCCGCTGATCCCGGCGATCTGCCTGATCTGGGCGCTCTATCAGCTCTATATCGCCTCCACCCTGCCTTCGGACCTCACGGTGGCAACCGGCATCAAGTTCTTCCAGTTCATCGGCAATCTCTCGATTTCGCGCAAGATTCACCTGATGTTCGCGCTGGTGCTCTCGATCATGAGCTATCCCTTGTGGAAACGCGCCAGCCGCGACAGGATCCCGCTTTACGACTGGGTGCTGATCGTGCTCGGCGCGGGCACCATCCTCTACATGATCGTGATGGATTCCAACATCGCCAACCGGGCCGGCGATTTCACCCATCCCCAGATCCGGATCGACATGATCGTCGCCGTGACCGGCCTTGCTGTGCTGGCGATCGCCGTCTATCGCGCGCTCGGCCTGCCGCTGGTGGTGGTGGCCGGCGTCCTGATGGCCTATGCCTTCATCGGCGGCGGCAACTGGGGCGGCGCCTCCTTCACCAAGGGGGTTTGGCATTTCTGGATGCAGGAAGAGGGCGTGTTCGGCAAGCCGCTGGCTGTCTCGACCCAGATGATCTTCCTCTTCGTGCTGTTCGGCGCCATCCTCGAGAAGGCCGGGGCGGGGGCCTATTTCATCAAGATCGCCTTCGCGCTTCTCGGGCACCTGCGCGGCGGGCCGGCCAAGGCGGCGGTGATCGCCTCGGGGCTCTCTGGGCTCTATTCGGGCTCCTCCATCGCCAATGTGGTGACCACCGGCACCTTCACCATCCCGCTGATGAAACGCACCGGCTTCACGCCCGAGAAGGCCGGAGCGGTGGAGGTCGCGGCCTCCACCAACGGCCAGCTGACGCCGCCGGTGATGGGCGCCGCGGCCTTCCTGATCGCGGAATTCACCGGGGTTGAATACACCACGCTTCTGAAGCACGCCCTGGTGCCGGCGCTGGTGAGCTACATCGCGCTGGTCTATATCGTCCATCTCGAGGCCTGCAAGCTCGATCTCAAGGGCCTGCCCCGCCATCCTTCCTCGCTCGGCTTCCTGCAGAAGCTCGCCGGCACCATCGCCGGCTTCATCGGCTTCGCCCTGCTGATCCTGGCGGCGAACTACATCATGCAGGCGATTGCGCCCTATGTGCCGGGCACGAGCCTCGGGGCGGCTGCGCTGCTCGCGCTCATCGCCTATCTGGCGCTGCTGTGGATCGCCTCGCGCCAGCCAGATCTGGAAGAAGACGATCCCGAAGCGCCGATCACCGAGCTGCCGAAGGCCGGGGAAACGGCGCTCACCGGCCTCTATTACCTGCTGCCGATCCTGATCCTGCTCTGGGCCATCCTGCCCACGCCCGACAAGCTCTCCCCCGCGCTCGCGGCCTATTACGCCTGCCTTGCGATGATCTTCATCGCCACCACCCAGCACGTGCTGAAGGCGATCTTCCGCGGCGAGGGCGATCTCGGCGAAAAGCTCGCCCGTGGCTTTCGCGAAACGATCGAGGGCATGATCGCGGGGGCGCGCAACATGATCTCGATCGGCATCGCCACCGCCGCCGCCGGGGTGATCGTGGGGGCGATCTCGCTTACGGGTGCCCATGCGATGGTGGGCGCGCTCGTCGAGACCCTCTCGGGCGGCAACCTGATGGTCATGCTGATCCTGGTGGCGATCATGTCGCTGATCCTCGGCATGGGCCTGCCGACCACCGCGAACTACCTCGTCGTCTCCTCGCTGATGGCGCCGGTGATCGTGGCGCTCGGGGCGAAGTCGGGGCTGATCGTGCCCTTGGTGGCGGTGCACATGTTCGTGTTCTATTTCGGCATCCTCGCCGATGACACCCCCCCCGTGGGCCTGGCGGCCTACGCCGCGGCGGCGATCTCGCGCGGCGACCCGATCAAGACGGGCCTGCAGGGCTTCGGCTACGACATCCGCACCGCCCTCCTGCCCTTCCTCTTCATCTTCAACACCGATCTCCTGCTGATCGACGTGGGGCCGCTGAAGGCGATCTTCGTGTTCATAACGGCGGTGATCGCCATGCTGCTCTTCGCCGCCGCCACCCAGGGCTGGTTCATCACCAGAAGCCGGCTGTGGGAATCCGCGGCCCTGCTCCTTGTGGCCTTCACCCTGTTCCGGCCGGGCTTCTGGCTCGACATGATCGAGCCTCCCTTCGAGGCCCGCACCGGCGGCGCGGTGATGCAGAGCCTCGAGGCGCTGCCGGAGGGCGAACAGGTGCGCCTGCGCCTCACCGGCCCCGATTTCGACAACCCGGACCGCCTGACCAGCACCAACATCCAGGTCACGCTCGGGGCGAAGGGCGGCAGCGGCGAGGACCGGCTGGCAGATGTCGGCATCAATGCCTACGAGGAGGACGGCAAGCTGCGCTTTGACGGTTTCTCCTGGAATTTCAAGGATCAGGCGCTGAAGGAGCGTCTGGACAAGGAATTCGACACCTTCAATGACGAAATCCCCGTCGTCATCGATCAGGTGCTGGTGCCGCGCGCGCGCATGCCCAAGGAGATATTCTACATCCCGGCGCTTCTCTTGCTGGGGCTGGTCGTGTTCCTCCAGCGCCGCCGGGCGCGGCATGCGCCCGCACATCCGCCCACCCCCGAAGCCGCCTGAAGATCGGAGAAAACCCATGTTTCAGAACATTCTCGTTCCCGTCGATCTGGCCTTCCGCCCCGAGCGGCGGCGCGCCCTTCCCGTGGCTGTCGATCTGGCGCGGAAATACGGCGGGCAGATCCGCGCCCTCACGGTCATTCCCGATTACGGAATGCCCCTCGTGGGCAGCTTCTTTCCGGGGGATTTCGCCGAAAAGGCGATGCGCGAGGCGGAGAAGGAGCTGCGCGATCTGGTTGCGGATTATGCGCCCGAAGATCTGGTGGCCGGGGTCGAGGTGCGCCGCGGCTCGATCTACCAGCAGATCCTGTCCGCGGCCAGTGATCACGGCTGCGATGCGATCGTGCTCGCCGCGCATCGCCCGGAGATGCAGGATTACCTGATCGGCTCCAATGCCTCGCGCGTGGTGCGCCACGCCCGGCAGACGGTGCTTGTGGTGCGCTGAGTCCGGGCGCCTGACGCCATCGCTTTATCCCGCTCGACTCGCCCCCACAGGGCGGGCGCTCCCAAGCGCCCACCCTCGGGCCGTGCGGCTTGACCTTCCCTCGCGGGAAGGGGGTATTCATGGGCCGGTCAGACCGGAAAGGATGGGGCGGATGGCAGGAAGGGATGAAAGGGGGAGCCGCCCCGCAAGCGGCCGGCGGCGCAATCTCCTGCGCGCGGGCTTCGCTCTCTTCGTGGTGGCGGGGCTTGGGGGCGGCTGGTCGGTGTTTTCCGGGCGCGGGCGGAAGATCGGGCCGCTCGAGGAAATCCCCGGCCTGCCCGGCTTCCTGCGCGCCGGCGGCGGGCCGGTCTCGCGGCGCGGCGATTTTCTGATCGGCATTGCGCCGCCGCCCGGGGAAGAGGGGGCCGATCCGGCCGCGCGCGCGGCAGCGGCAGGGGCGGCAAGGGCGGAGAGGAATGCGCTCCTGCGCGATCCCTGCGCCGCGCTCTTCGCCCCCCCGCCGCCCTCCGGCGTGGTGCCGATCGCCTTCTTCACCGATTACAACTGCCCCTATTGCCGGGTGATGACGGGGGTGCTTTCCCGCCTCGAGGCCGATCCCGGCGCCGGGGTGAAGATATACCGCCACGAGCTTGCGATCCTCGGCGAGGCTTCCGAGATGGCGGCGCGCGGTGCGATCGCGGCGCGCCGTCAGGGGGCGGGGGAGGCCTTCCATCGCCGCCTCATGCGCAGCCGATTCCTCGCCGATGAAAACTACATGCGCCGGCTCGCCGAAGGGATGGGGCTCGATGCCGAGCAATTGCTGGCCGACATGGCCTCCCCCGAAACCGAAGCCGAGGTCGCGCGCACCCGCGCGCTTGCGCGCATTCTCGGCATCAACGGCACGCCGGGGCTGGTGATCGGGCGGATCGTGGTGGTGGGGGAGATTTCGCCGGCCCGCCTCGAGGCGCTGATCGCCCATGAGCGCGGCGCGCCGCTGCCGGAGGCCTGCGCCGGCGGGTGAGGCCAGGGCGGGCGGGTGAGGGCCAAGGGGCGGGCGGTTCTCCCTCAGAGCCCGAGGTGGCGGTGGGCGAGCGCCGGGGTGATCTCCCCGATCGGCCCGGACCAGACGCTCCGCCCCTTCTCGAGGATCACCGCGCGGCGGGCGATCCGGCCCAGTTCGCGCAGCGATTTGTCCACCACGAGGAGCGCCATCTCGCTTTCGCCCCTGAGCGCCGAGAGCGCGGCCCAGATCTCGGCCCGCACCACGGGGGCGAGCCCCTCGGTG
>JALVEX010000261.1 GCA_027030435.1 Paracoccaceae bacterium | reverse complement strand
GGCAATTACAAATCCGATCAGGTGCATGTGCCGGCGCTTCTTGAAAGGCTGGGCCAATGAGGGAAGCGCTCTCGATTCTCTACGATCCGCTCCTGCCCTGGCCGGTGCTGGCCGGGCTCGGGGCGCTGGCGCTGGCCTTTCTTGCCTTCGCCGCGCGCCGGGGCCTCGCCGGCTGGTGGCTGCGCGCGCTCTCGGTCCTGGTGCTGCTGCTGGCGCTTGCCAATCCGGTGCTGCAGAAGGAAGAGCGCGAGGCGCTTTCCGATATCGTGGTGGTGGTTGTCGATGAGAGCGCGAGCCAGAAGATCGCCGACCGCGCGGAGCAGACACATGCCGCCCTCGCGGCCCTGAGCGCCCGGATCGCAGCCCTGAAGGGCACGGAGCTTCGCATCGTCCGGGTGGGTGACGGCGAGGACGACAGCGGCACCCGGCTGATGCGCGCCCTCAATGAAGCGCTTGCCGATATCCCCCGCAGCCGCCTGGCCGGCGTTCTCATGCTGACCGACGGGCGCGTGCATGACGCCGCTTTCGCGCCCGAACTGCCCGCGCCCCTTCATGCCCTGCTTACCGGCCATGAAGGCGATTGGGATCGCCGCCTGATCGTGAAGAACGCCCCCGCCTTCGCCATCCTCGGCGAGGAAGTGGTGCTGACATTGCGCATCGAGGATGAGGGAAGCCCTCCAGCGTCCGTCAGCCGCGTGCCGATCACGATCAGCATCGATGGCGGCGAGGCGCAGCATTTTCGCGTGCCGGTGGGGGAGGATCTGGATCTGCCGATCGTGCTTCCCCATGGCGGGATCAACGTGATCCGTTTCGCCACCCCCGAGGTGGAGGGCGAGTTGACAGGGCGCAACAATGCCGCCGTGGTGCAAATCAACGGGGTGCGCGATCGCCTGCGCGTGCTGCTGGTTTCGGGCGAGCCATACCCGGGCGAACGCACATGGCGCAACCTTCTGAAATCCGACAGTTCCGTGGATCTCGTGCATTTCACCATCCTGCGCCCGCCCGAGAAGCAGGATGGCGTGCCGGTCAACGAGCTTTCCCTGATCGCCTTCCCGGTGCGCGAGCTGTTCATGGAGAAGATCGACGATTTCGATCTCATCATCTTCGATCGCTACCGCCTGCGCGGCATCCTGCCCGGCATCTACCTCGACAACATCCGCCGCTACGTGGAAAAGGGGGGCGCCGTGCTGGTGGCGGCAGGCCCCGAATTCGCCGGGGCCGAAAGCATCTATCATTCGGCGCTGGCCGATATCCTGCCCGCCGATCCCACGGCGCGGGTGTTCGAGAAGGGCTATCTGCCCCGCGTCACCGATATCGGCCGCCGGCATCCTGTGACCGTGGGGCTCGAAGCCCTCGCCCGCAAGGCGCGTGCCTCGGGCAAGGATGCGGATGCCGCCGAGGGCTCGGCCGAGGCGCCTCCCCCCTGGGGGCGCTGGCTGCGCCAGATCGAGCTTCAGGCCAGGGGCGGGGATGTGGTGATGTCGGGGATCGAGGATCGCCCGCTGCTGCTTCTCGATCACGCGGGCGAGGGGCGGGTGGCGCTTCTCGCCTCCGATCAGGCCTGGCTCTGGGCGCGGGGCTTCGAGGGCGGCGGGCCGCAGCTCGAGCTCCTGCGCCGCCTCGCCCATTGGCTGATGAAGGAGCCCGAGCTTGAGGAGGAGGCGCTTTTCGCCACCGCCGAAGGGCGGCGCATGCACATCACCCGGCGCACGCTCGGTGAGAGCGTTCCCGATGTGGTGATCACCGCGCCCGATGGCAGCAGCGAAACGCTCCGGCTCGAGGAGGCCGGGCCGGGGCGCTTCGAGGGCGAATATACGGGCCGGGAAATGGGGCTCTACCGCCTCTCTGACGGCATCCGTGAAGCGGTGGTGGCCCTCGGCCCCGCTGCGCCGCGCGAATTCGAGGCCACATTGGCGACAGGCGATATCCTTTCGCCGGCCGTATCTGCCACCCGCGGCGGGATCTTCCGCATCGAGGAAGGCGTGCCGCTGGTGCGCAGGGTGGCCGAGGGGCGGCGCGCAGCCGGGCGCGGCTGGCTCGCGATCACACCGCGCAACGCCTATCTCTCGACCGACATCACCCGCATTCCCCTCCTGCCGGCATGGCTCGCAGCCCTGCTTGCCGGCGTGCTGATGATCGCCGCCTGGCTCTGGGAGGGGCGGCGGCCGGGCATGCAAAGCGGGCGAGATGAAACGGCCAGGAGATCCTGACGGTCACACCCGGGCGGTGCGCCCGCAGTTTCAGGGCGTGAGATCAAGCTCGTATTCGCGCTTTCCCCAGCCGTCCACGCTGCAATGGGCCCGGATGAATACGGTTTTCGTGCCTTCGGGGATCCGCACGCCACTCAGCTGGCGCGTGAAGGGCTGCTCGCTCACATGCGGATGCAGAAGCTTCCTGAAGCCGAGGCGATTGCCCGCCTGATCGAGCACCTCCCAGCCATCGGCGTAGTGATCCCAGCCGGTATCCGGGTGGCGCAGGGTGACGGCGATTGTCCAGCCATTGGCAGCGTGTCGGGCCTTCGCGCCTTCGATCACGGGCTCATCGGCAAAGGCCGGGAGAGCAGCGAGGCTGAGAAGGGCGGCAAGGGCTGGCTTTCGCATCACGGAACGTTCTCCATCTTTTCACGGGTCATGTCACTGGTCATGCCCTTGTGCCATGGCCCGT
>JALVEX010000260.1 GCA_027030435.1 Paracoccaceae bacterium | reverse complement strand
GGCGCCCGCCAGCCGCCCACAGGTGCCTTCCCGGTGCTGTTTGACGAACGCATCGCCGCATCCCTGATCGGCCACCTTCTGGCGGCGGTCAACGGCACGGCGATCACCCGCGGCGCGAGCTGGCTTCGCGAGCGGATGGGAGAGCGGGTGCTTCCCGAGGGGATTTCGCTGATCGAAGAGCCCCTGCGCCCGCGCGCAAGCGCCACACGCCCGTTTGACGGCGAGGGACTGCCCGCGCGGGAAAGCGCGATCGTGGAGGATGGGATCCTGCAGCGCTGGGTGCTCGATCTTGCCACCGCCCGCAAGCTCGGGCTCGAAAGCACCGCCAATGCCCGCCGCTCCACCGCAGCCCCGCCATCGCCCGGGGTCAGCAACATCCGGCTGACGGAGGGCGCGAAAAGCCGCGAGGATCTCCTGCGCGAGATGGGCACCGGGCTTCTGGTGACCTCGCTGATCGGCAGCACCATCAATCCCAACACCGGGGATTACTCGCGCGGCGCCAGCGGCTTCTGGGTGGAAGGCGGGGAGATCGCCTGGCCGGTGAATGAATGCACCATCGCCGGCAATCTCGCCGACATGCTGAAAGCCATCATCCCGGCCAATGATGCGCGCCAGCATCTTTCCCGGGTGGTGCCTTCGCTCCTTGTGGAAGGGCTGACGATTGCCGGGAAGTGATCTCGAACTTCTGCAAGAAGCGGCCCGGGAGAGCGGCGAGATCGCGCGCCGTTTCTGGAAGCAGGCCCCCGATACCTGGCACAAGGCCGAAGGGGCCGGGCCTGTCACCGAGGCCGATATGGCGATCGATGCCATGCTGCATGATAAGCTGCGCGCCGCGCGGCCCGATTACGGCTGGCTCTCGGAAGAAACGGAGGACGATCCCGCAAGGCTCGCGGCAAGGCGCGTGTTCATCATCGATCCGATCGACGGCACACGCGCCTTCATCGAGGGCAGCCGGGATTTCGCCCATTCCCTTGCCATTGCCGAAGATGGAGAAATCACCGCGGCCGTCATATATCTGCCGGTGCGGGACCGGATGTTTACCGCGTCGCGCAATGATCCCGAGGCCCGGCTCAACGGCAGGCCGATCCACGCGCGCACACGCGCCAAGGCCGATGGCGCCACCGTTCTGGCGGCGAAATGCAATTTCCGCCCAGAGCACTGGCCCGGCGGCCTGCCACCGGTGAAGCCGGCCTTTCGCTCTTCCATCGCCTACCGGCTCGCGCTCGTGGGCGAAGGGCGCTTCGATGCCATGCTCACTCTGCGCCCGACATGGGAGTGGGATATCGCCGCCGGCAGTCTGATCGCGCAGAAGGCGGGGGCTGTCGTGACCGATCTTGCGGGCCGAAGGCCCCGCTTCAACCGCCCCGAGCCGCGCCTTGACGGCCTGATCGCCGCAGCGCCGCCCCTGCATGAAACCCTGCGGCAGGGGCTTCGCGGCTGAATATGCCCTGCGCCCCTTCCACCCCCGGGCATTATTCAATACTGTCCACGCCAGATACAGACACACCCATAAAGCGGAGAGCCCCATGACCCAGCGCCTTCATCTCGTGTTCGGCGGCGAACTCGTGGATCCATCGAGCAACGTCTTCAAGGATGTGAACGATATCCATATCGTCGGGATGTTTCCCGATTACGCCAGCGCCTATGACGCCTGGAAAGCGGAGGCGCATCGAACGGTAGATAACGCGCACATGCGCTATTTCATCGCGCACATCCATCGCCTGCGCGACGAGGAGCGCGAATCCTCGCCAACCGAGGAAATGGGCGACTGATTCGGCCAGGGCCCGGAAAGACGCCAATGGCAGAAAGGGCCGATGAGAGATGCGGATACCGATAAGCCTCAAGCTCTATCTGGCCTCCACCCGCCCATCCGCTGAAGCCTGGGCCGGCAGTGCATCCCTGCCACCGCGCGCCGAAGGGCCCTATCTCTGGCTGCATCACTCGACATCAGAAAGCCTTTCGCGAACGGCCGAACTCGTGGAGCGGCTTCAGGATGCGAGAAATGATCTCAACATCCTGATATCAACAGCCGAAAGCGTGTCTCTGCCGGAAGAGATGGAAAGCGCGGGCATCCAGCATCTGGAGATTGCCGGCGATCATCTTGCAGATATGCGCGGCCTCATCACCCGCTACGCGCCAGAACTCATGATCTGGGTCGGCTCGGGCTTGCGGCCGGGGCTTGTTGTCGCCGCCGAGAAGGAAGATGTGCCGCTGATCATGATCGATGGCGAGGCGCCGCATTTTCCCGGCATCGAGCGGCGATGGCTGCCGGGGCTTGCAAAGCCGCTCCTGCGCAGCTTTCGCATGATCCTCGCCCGTGATCCCGATGCGATTCGCGCGCTCGTCCGCCAGGGCGCGCCGAGGGCCAATGTCCGGCTCGGTGGAGCGCTCGAATCCCTGCCGCCACCCCCCCCCTGCAGCATCGAGGCGCGCGATGAAATGGCCCGCAGGCTCGCGGCCCGCCCGCTGTGGATGGCCGCGCGGGCAACTCACGAGGAAGAGGATATCATGGAGGCCGTTCATCGCCATGTGAGCCGGATTTCCCACCGTCTCATGCTTGTTCTCGAGCCGGAGGATGAAAGCCGGGGCGAGTCTCTGGCAAGTCGTTTCGAGAAGGCCGGCTGGCGCATCGCCCTGCGTTCGCGCGGAGATGAGCCGGATGGCGAAACGCAGATCTGCATTGCCGATGATCATGACGAACACGGCCTCTGGCTCAGGCTCGCGCCCGTCTGCTTTCTCGGCGGCACATTATCTTCGGGTGCTACCGTCAACCCGATGGAGCCGGCCGCTCTTGGTTCGGCCATCCTGCATGGGCCCCACACCGGAAATCATCTCGAAACCTGCCTGCAGCTCGACAACGCCGGCGCCGCGCGGCTGGTGCTCGATCAGTCCGGGCTGGCGCGCGCCATCGAGGCGATGCTCGCCCCGCACAAGGCGGCCGCCATGGCCAATGCCGCCTGGGAATACCATTCCTCCACATCTCTGGCCACGGGGCGCATATGCGATTTGCTGCTCGAGGCGCTTGCCGAACGGGCCGACAAGGAAAGACAGACATGAAGCGCGCGCCCCTCTTCTGGTTCGGACCACCGGAAAGGCCGGGGCTGCGCGCCCGCCTGCTGACGCCCCTCGGTGCACTCTACGGCGCCGCCACAGCCCGCAGGCTGGCAAGGGGGCAGCCAAAGCGGATGGATGCGCCGGTGATCTGCATCGGCAATATCAATGTGGGCGGCACCGGCAAGACGCCGACCGTGATCCATCTCGTGGAGAAGCTCCTTGCCGCCGGGCGCACACCGCATGTGGTGAGCCGGGGGCACGGGGGGCGGCTGGCCGGGCCGCTGCGCGTCGATCCCCTCGGGCATGGGGCCGATGAGGTGGGCGATGAGCCATTGCTGCTTGCGGCATTCACGCCCACCTGGGTGGCGCGCGATCGCGCCGCCGGGGCGGAAGCAGCGGTTGCAGCCGGGGCGGATGTCATCCTTCTGGATGATGGCTTTCAGAATCCTGCCCTGCACAAGGATCTTTCGATTGTCGTGGTGGACGCCGCGATGGGATTCGGCAATGGCCGTGTGCTGCCGGCGGGCCCCTTGCGCGAACCGGTGAGGGCCGGGCTCGCACGCGCCGATCTGCTGCTCTCGATCGGCAGCAGAAAGGCCCAGGCGCGCTTCACCGAACGCTGGGGCGATCACATCCGGCTTCCCCACCTTGCCGGGCGCTTCGAACCCGTCGAAACGGGAATGGACTGGAAAGGCCACCCCGTGCTGGCCTTCGCAGGCATTGGCCATCCGGAGAAATTCTTCGCCACGCTGCGCGGGCTCGGCGCGGATCTGATCCAGGAGGTTGCGCTTCCCGATCACGCGCCCTTCTCGCCGGGCCTGCTCGCCCGCCTGCACAAGGAAGCCACGCTGCGCAATGCCCAGCTTGTGACGACCGAAAAGGATGCCGTCCGCCTGCCGCCCGATTTTCGCCGTGAAGTTCTGAGCCTCCCCGTGCGCCTCGAGATCGAGGAGCCTGCGCCGCTTGATGAGGCGCTCAGGGCTCTTGATCTGATCTGATCTTTCTCTTCCCGGCGATCTCGGCCTCATGCTCGCCCAGCATCGGCGAGGGCTTTCCGAGGGCCAGTTCCGCATCCGAGAAACGGAAGGGCGAGCGCAGGCCGGGGATGCCGCCGAGATCAAGCGCCATCCCGCGCGCCTTTACCTGCGGATCGGCGAACACCTCGCCAAGATCGTTGATCGGCCCGGCCGGCACGCCCTCGGCCTCGCAGGCGGCCAGAAGATCGGCCTTGCTGCGCTGCCTGGTCTTTTCCGTAAGCCGGCGCTCGAGCGCATCCCTGTTTCTCAGGCGATCGGCATTGGTGGCGAAATCAGGGTCTTCCGCCATTTCCGGCAGGCCGAGAATATGGCAGAGCCGGCGGTATTGCGCATCATTGCCGGTGGCGATGATGATCCAGCCATCGGCACAATCAAACACCTGATAAGGCGCCAGATTCTGATGCGCGTTGCCGATGCGCCGGGGCGGCTCGCCGGTAGTGAGGTAATTCATCGCCTGGTTGGCCATGATGGAAACGGCCACGTCGAGAAGCGCCATGTCGATATGCTGGCCGTGCCCCGTGCGTTCGCGCTGGTGAAGGGCGGCGAGGATGGCCGTCGTGGCATAGACGCCGGTGAAGATATCCGCCACCGCCACGCCCACCTTCTGGGGCTGCCCCTCCGGCGCCCCGGTGACCGACATCAGCCCCGACATGCCCTGGATGATGTAATCATACCCGGCCCTGTGGGCATAGGGGCCATCCTGCCCGAAGCCGGTGATCGAGCAGTAGATCAGGCGCGGGTTGACGGCCGAGAGGCTTTTGTAATCGAGCCCGTATTTCTCCAGCCCCCCGACCTTGAAATTCTCGATCACGATATCCGCATCGCGCACCAGATCGCGCACCAGCGAACGGCCTTCTTCGGTGCGGAAATCGGCGATCACGGATTTCTTGCCCCGATTGCAGGCGTGGTAATAGGCGGCCTCGCGCCGCCCTTCGCGCTCGATGAAGGGCGGGCCCCAGCGCCGCGTGTCATCACCCTCGGGGCTTTCGACCTTGATAACCTCGGCGCCGAGATCGGCCAGCGTCTGCCCTGCCCAGGGGCCGGCCAGGATCCGTGCCAGTTCGATCACCTTCAGGCCTTCGAGCGGGGCGGATGCCATCGAGCGGCTCCTTCGCGGCTCAGTTGCCCGCAGCGGCAAGCGCTTCCTCGATTGCCTTGACGAAATCCTCGTAGCTCATGTTGGAATATTTCTTGCCGTTGATCACGAAGCTCGGCGTGCCCGAGATATCATCCGCAGTAGCGGTTTTCTGATACCAGGCCACCAGATCCTTGGCGAGTTGTTCATCAGTGAAGCAGGCATCGAGATCCTTGTCCGACATGCCGGCCGCACGCCCGAACTTGCGCAGGTTGTCGATCGCCTTTTGCGGATCGCCGCCGGCAAGCCAGCCCTTCTGATCGTCGAAAATCATCTTTGCGAGGCCGAAATAACGCATGTCGCCCCCGCAGTGGGCCAGCATCCCGGCCCAGAGCCCGAAGCGATCGAAATAGACCTCGCGAAACACGAATTTCGCCTTGCCGGTATCGATGTAGTTCTTCTTGATCTTCGGGAACACTTCCTTGTGGAACCGCGCGCAATGGGGGCAGGTGAAGGAAGCGTATTCGATGATCGTCACCGGGGCTTCGGGATCGCCGAGGATCATGTCCTTGTTGGCGGGATCTTCCGAGTCACCCGATTGCACGGCCTGACCCGCAGCTTCGGATGCGGCATTCTCTGCCTGATCGCTCGTTGTCTGTTGCCCGGTCTGTTGCCCGGCCTGCTGCTCGGCATGGGCGGCACCGTAGCCGGGGGCGTACGGCTTGTTCTGTCCGCCCAGGTAGAGCGCGGCAACAAGCACGAGGGCAAGGAGGGAAATCGTCGCGATGATACGCTTCATGGATAGGCCTCTTTTTCAATCTCCGGAACGGGATAGTATGTTTGCGCCAAGCGTGGCAAGGGCGGCGCGCAGCTTTTCATCGCGCACGGAAGATGCCACTTCGCGCGCCTTTTCGGTCAGGGCAGGATCATCGCGGCGGGCCGGCTTCTTCGATGCGGCGGTAAATGTGGCCTGACCCTCGTTAAAGCCGACAGGCGCCGTCTGGGTGATGCGGATGCGGGAAATGGCGCTGTAGCCGTAGCACGCATTCACCTTCTCCCTGATCCGGGGAAGCTCGGCCTGCAGCAGGGGGGCATAAGCGCCGGTGGTGAGCAGTGTGAGCGTGGCGCCGAAGCTGCCCCGCCCATAGGTGATCTTGACGGGGCGGGCCATGGAGGCGATCTCCTCGCCGACGATCTCTGGCCAGTGCGTCAGCAGGCGCGCCACGGCAAACCCCCGCGTTTCGCTCGCGGCGCGAATGCGGGCCTGCAACAGCCCCGAAGCGCGCTGAAAACCGCGCCCGCGCCGCTTGCCCCGGCTTTCATGTGAGGTGCCTGTTGCCATTGGCCGCCATTTTCACCACGTTGATCCGGCCGCTATTCTAACAGGCAGCGGCAGGCACGCCAGCGAAATGAGGAACAGGATCATAAAGATTGCGTTATCCGATGGATGAAGCGGCTCTGCAGGCCCGGCTCCTTGAATGGTATGATGCCAATGCGCGCAGCTTTCCCTGGCGGGTGCCGCCGGGGAGCGGGCGGCGGGCCGATCCCTATGCCGTCTGGCTTTCCGAGATCATGCTCCAGCAGACGACGACCACCGCCGCGCGGCCCTATTTCGAGGCTTTCATGGCCCGCTGGCCGGATGCGAACGCACTGGCCGCGGCGGAGGATGGGGAGGTGATGGCGGCCTGGGCCGGGCTTGGCTATTACGCCCGCGCCCGCAATCTTCTGAAATGCGCGCGCGTGGTGGCACAGGAGCATGGCGGACGCTTCCCCGATCGATATGAAGCACTCCTGAAGCTCCCCGGCATCGGCCCTTACACGGCCGCCGCCATTGCCGCCATCGCCTTTGATCGCCCCGCCGTGGTGGTAGATGGCAATGTGGAGCGGGTCATGGCGCGGCTGCACTGCGTGGAAGAGCCCCTGCCCGCCGCCAAGCCATTGCTGAAAGCCCATGCGGCACGCCTCACGCCACGGGAGCGCCCCGGCGATCATGCTCAGGCGCTGATGGATCTCGGCGCAACAATCTGCACCGTGAAAAGCCCCACATGCAGCCTCTGCCCGTGGCAGACGGATTGCCGGGCCAAGACGGCAGGGATGGCCGAGGCCCTTCCCCGGCGGGTGGCGAAGGCCGTAAAGCCGCTGCGCCTCGGGCATGTCCATATCGGGCAGCGCGCCGATGGCGCCTGGCTCCTTGAGCGCCGCCCACCGCGCGGGCTTCTTGGCGGGATGCTCGGCTGGCCGGGAAGCGAATGGCTGGAAGGGGAGTTCCCCGATGCGCTGCCGCCGGCAAAGGGCCGCTGGCGCTGCGCAGGGGCTGAGGTGCGCCATACATTCACGCATTTCCACCTTCGCCTCATGGTGCATGTGGCCCGATTGCCAGCGGATAGCGCCCCGGCGCGCGGCTTCTTCCTGCCTGCCGCCGATTTTCGCCCGAACGATCTTCCCAGCGTGATGCGCAAGGCCTTCAACATCGCGCGCAAGGCGCTGGCGGCGGATTGAGTTCGCCTCGTTGCCGGTCTAGGATCAATTCTCATGAAGGATACACAGACCGCCCGCCACCTGCCACCGGAGCATGTTGCCCGCCTGCGCGCGGCACTGCCCTTCTGGCTCTCGCTTCTCCTGGTGCCGGTGGTGCTTGCCGCCGCATGGCTGGGCGGCTGGTGGGTGCTGATCGTGCCACTCTTCACCTGGGGGCTGTTCAGCCTGCTTGACGCCCTCACCGGCCTCAATCTCGACAATGCCGATCCGCAAACCGACGAGCGCCAGCTTTTCTGGTATCGGCTGATCACTCTTATATGGTTCCCGATCCAGTTCGCCCTCGTTTACGGGCTCCTCTGGTGGGTCACACACGCCGGCCATCTCAATGCGGCAGAGAAGATCGGCCTCTTCTTCGGCCTCGGCGTCATCACCGGCACCATCGGGATCAATTACAGCCATGAGCTCATGCACCAGAAGAATCGCCTTGAGCGCTGGCTCGGCGATCTTCTGCTCGCCATGGTGCTCTACAGCCATTTCCGCAGCGAGCACCTCCTCGTCCATCACCGCCACGTGGGCACCCCGCGCGACACCGTGACAGCCCGCTACAACGAGGGCTTTCACCGCTTCTTCCCCCGCGTGCTGCGCGAGAGCCTCCTCTCCGCAATGCGCGCCGAAGCCGAGATGCTCTCGCGCCGCGGCCTGCCGGCCTGGCACCGCAGCAATCCCTTCTGGCGTTATCTCCTGCTTCAGCTTTTCTTCCTTGGCCTCGCACTCTGGATCGGGGGGGGCGAAGGGCTGGTGCTGTTCCTCCTTCAGGCGGGCGTGGCCGTGTGGCAGCTCGAGCTGGTGAATTACGTCGAACATTACGGCCTCACGCGAAAGCATCTGGGCGATGGCCGCTACGAGCCGGTGCGCCCACATCACTCATGGAACGCGGCCCACCGCGCCAGCAACTGGCTCCTGATCAATCTTCAGCGCCACTCCGATCATCACGTGAAGCCGGCCCGGCGCTTTCCGCTGCTGCAAAACTATTCGGAAAGCGAGGCGCCCCAGCTTCCCTACGGCTATCCGGTGATGACATTCATCGCCATGATCCCGCCGCTCTGGCGTGCGCGGATGAACCGGCGGGTGCGCAAGTGGCGGGCGATGTATTACCCTGAAATCACCGATTGGGAGCCCTACAACAAGGGCGAGACGCCGATGCCCCGGTCACGGGGGTAATTACTTCTTAATTACTCTCCGCAATCCTCCATTCGGGGCCGATTCGGCCATGCCGGAAAAGGAGGAGCGAAAATGAAATTCCCGATCATCGCCGTTTTGGCTGCCGGATTGGCAGGCTGCACGGCAGATCCGCTGATTTCCGATTACAACGGAGCAAGCGTGAAGATCCAGACCAGCGTTTTCGCCCCGGCCGCAGAGGCCAAGGCAGCGGCGCAAGCGCAGGCCGATCGCATCTGCGCGAAATCGGGAAAGAAGGCCGAATACGCTTCGAGCCGCGAAATCCCCGGCGCTTACGTCTATGAGCACCTCTATCTATGCCTCTGAGCAAAAAAGCCCCGCCGGAAAACGGCGGGGCAAGGCGGGCGCCCGGCCGGGCGGCCAGGGCACCGGGCGGTACAACCATGAAAATCAGTTCGGACGATCAGCCATCTCGGCGCGGATCTGCTGGCGCAGGATATCGATCGGGATCTTCTTGCCGTCGCGCTTGAAGCACCAGTATGTCCAGCCATTGCAGCTTGGCGCGCCCTCGAGCGCCGCGCCCACCTGATGGATCGAGCCCTTCACGTCATCCCCGATGAGGGTGCCGTCAGCGCGCACCTTGGCCTTGTGGCGATTGTTGATCGAATAAAGCTCGTCTCCCGGATTGAGCAGGCCGCGCTCCACGAGCTGGCCGAAGGGCACACGCGGCTCGGCGCGCTTTGACGTGCTGACCTCCAGGCTCTCGCGATCGAAGCGGCGGATGCGCGCGATCCTTTTTTCGGCAATCTCGCGATAGGCCGCTTCGCGCTCGATGCCGATGAAATCACGGCCGAGCTTCTTGGCTACGGCGCCGGTCGTGCCGGTGCCGAAGAAGGGATCGAGCACCACGTCACCGGGGTTTGTCGTCGCCACCAGCACCCGGTGCAGCAGGCTTTCGGGCTTCTGCGTGGGATGGGCCTTCTCGCCCTTTTCGTTCTTCAGGCGTTCATGGCCGTTGCAGATCGGAAGCACCCAATCGCTGCGCATCTGCACTCCTTCATTGAGGGCTTTCAGCGCCTCGTAATTGAAGGTGTAGCGGCTGCCCTCGCCGCGGCTGG
>JALVEX010000259.1 GCA_027030435.1 Paracoccaceae bacterium | reverse complement strand
CACCACCTCGGCGCCTTTTTCGTAGACGGTCGCGGTGTAGAAATTGTTGATCTCGACGAAGCTTTCGGGGCGCACCGGATGGGCGAGCGGGCCCTGATCCTCGCGAAACTGGCGAGCGCGCAGATCGATCACGTCGGAGATGCGCTTGACGGCGGGGGAGCGCATATCGGCGGTGAATTCGGCATCGCGGAAAACGGTGAGCCCCTCCTTCAGGCAGAGCTGGAACCAGTCGCGGCAGGTGATGCGGTTGCCTGTCCAGTTGTGGAAATATTCATGGGCGATGATCGCTTCGATGCGCTCGAAATTGGCATCGGTGCTGGTGGCGGGGCTGGCGAGCACGCAGGCGCTGTTGAAGATGTTGAGCCCCTTGTTTTCCATCGCGCCCATGTTGAAATCATCGACGGCGACGATGTTGAACACGTCGAGATCGTATTCGCGCCCGTAGCGCGCCTCGTCCCAGCGCATGGCTTTTTCGAGCGCCTCCAGGGCGAAGGCGGTCTTGCCCTCGTCGCCCGGGCGCACCCAGATGTTGAGCGCCACCTCGCGCCCCGAGGCGGTGGTGAAGCTGCCCGAGCGCGCCACCAGATCGCCGGCCACCAGCGCAAACAGATAGGAGGGCTTCTTCCAGGGATCGTGCCATTCGGCAAAGCCCTTGCCGCTGGCCACGGGATTGCCGTTGGAGAGCAGCACCGGGAGATCGCTTTCGATCCGCACGGTGAAGGGGGCCATCACGTCGGGGCGGTCGGGATACCAGGTGATGCGGCGGAAGCCCTCGGCCTCGCACTGGGTGCAATACATGCCGTTCGAGATATAGAGCCCCTCGAGCGCGGTATTGGCGGATGGATTGATCTCGACCTCGGATTCAAAGGTGAAGGGGCGGGCGGGCACATCGAGGGTGAGGCCCTCGGGGGTGATCTTCGGGGTGACTTCCTCGCCGTCGATCAGGGTGCGGACCGGCTTCAGCCCCTCGCCATGCAGGATGAAGGGGCCGGGGGAATCCGGGTTGGGGCGAAAGCGGATCTTCGAGCGCACGCGCGTGGCGGTGGGATGGAGGCGGAATGTGAGGCGGGTATCCTCCACGAGATATGCGGGGGGGCGGTAATCCCTGAGGTGGATCTTCTTCGCAGTGGCCTTTGCTGTGCTCATGGTGGTGCCCCGTTCCTGCCTGTGGTGAAGCGCGATCCTAGGGCTGCGGGCCGGGAGGCGCAAGGCGGGGGCCGGAACGGGGGCGGGGGCCTGCGCGATTGTCCGGAGAAACCGAAAACAGCTTCTTCACGGGCGGCGGGAGAAGTTCAGGGGGCAAAGCTGCTATCGTGATTGCATGCCGTTCGGTGCAGATTATATCTGCCGTGCGGGAAACAGGAGCAGGGGAGGAGCAGGAATGGCCGGATATGTGGAGCGCGAGGGCTATCGTATCGATACCGTGCTGGCGGATTTTCTCGAGCGCGAGGCGCTGCCCGGGAGCGGGATCGAGGCGGGGGATTTCTGGCGCGGATTTGCGGCGATCCTGCGCGAATTCACTCCGCTGAACCACGCCCTGCTGGCCACGCGCGAGGAGATGCAGCGCCGGATCGACGCCTGGCATCTGGAGCGGCGCGGCATGCCCCATGATCCAGTGGCCTATCGCGCCTTCCTCGAAGAAATCGGCTATATCGAGCCCGAGGGCGGGGATTTCAGCATCGAAACCGAGGGCGTTGACCCGGAGATCGCCAAGGTGCCGGGGCCGCAGCTGGTGGTGCCGGTCAGCAATGCGCGCTTTGCGCTCAACGCCGCCAATGCCCGCTGGGGCAGCCTCTATGACGCGCTTTACGGCACCGATGCGCTGGGCGATCTGCCCGCCAGCAAGGGCTATGATCCCGAGCGCGGCGCCCGCGTGATCGCCTGGGGGCGGGACTTCCTCGACGAGGCCGTGCCGCTTGCGCAGGGAAGCCACCGGGAGGCCGAGGCCTACCGGGTGGAGGGCGGGGCGCTCATCCCTGCGCTCGCCGATCCGGCGCAGTTCGCCGGTTATCGCGGCGCGCCCGAGGCGCCCGAGGCGATCTTGCTGAGGAACAACGGGCTGAACATCATCATCGAGATGGAGAAGGGCAGCCCGATCGCGGCCGGGGACCGCGCCGGCGTCTCCGATATCCGCCTCGAATCGGCGCTCACCGCCATCATGGACATGGAAGACAGCGTGGCGGCGGTGGATGGCGCGGACAAGGCGCTTGTCTATCGCAACTGGCTGGGGCTGATGCGCGGCGATCTGGAGGCCGAGGTGGAGAAGGGCGGCAAGCGCTTCATGCGCCGCCTTGCGCCCGATCTCGCATTCACCGCGCCGGATGGCGGATCGCTCACCCTCAAGGGGCGCGCGGTGATGTGGGTGCGCAACGTGGGCCATTTGATGACCACCCCGGCGATGCTGGACGGCGCGGGCAACGAGGTGTTCGAGGGGCTGATGGACGCGGTGATCACGCCCCTCATCGCGCTTCACGATCTGCGGCGCGCGGGCGGTGGGGCCAGCAGCGCCACGGCCAACAGTGCCACGGGCGCGATCTATGTGGTGAAGCCCAAGATGCACGGCTCGGAGGAAGTCGCCTTCACGGACCGGCTTTTCGCCCGGGTCGAAGATATGCTGGGGCTCGCGCCGGATACGATCAAGATCGGCATCATGGACGAGGAGCGGCGCACCTCCGTCAATCTGAAGGAGTGCATCCGCGCGGCGAAGCGGCGGGTGGCCTTCATCAACACCGGCTTCCTCGATCGCACCGGCGACGAGATCCACACCTCGATGGAGGCGGGCGCGATGGTGCGCAAGGGCGAGATGAAGCACATGCCCTGGATCCGCGCCTATGAGGATCGCAACGTGGATATCGGCCTTGCCTGCGGCTTTCAGGGCCGCGCGCAGATCGGCAAGGGGATGTGGGCCATGCCCGATCGCATGGCCGACATGCTGAGGGAAAAGATCGCCCATCCGATGGCGGGGGCCAATTGCGCCTGGGTGCCGAGCCCGACGGCGGCCACGCTCCACGCCACCCATTATCACCGGGTGGACGTGCCGGCCCGTCAGCGCGAGATCGCCCGCCTCGCCCCGCGCGCCACGCTTGACGAGCTGCTGACCATCCCGCTTCTCGCGGGCGAGAACCCGGCCCCCTGCGAGATCCGCGAGGAGGTGGAGAACAACTGCCAGGGGATCCTCGGCTATGTGGTGCGCTGGGTGGAGCAGGGGATCGGCTGCTCCAAGGTGCCCGACATCCACGATGTGGGGCTGATGGAGGATCGCGCCACCTGCCGCATCTCCTCGCAGGCGCTGGCGAACTGGCTGCATCATGGGATCGTCAGCCGCGATGAGGTGGAGGCGGCGATGCGCCGGATGGCCGAGGTGGTGGACCGCCAGAACGCCCATGATCCCGCCTACCGGCCCATGGCCCCCGCATTCGACGGCCCCGCCTTCCGCGCCGCCTGCGATCTGGTGTTCGAGGGGCGGCGCCTGCCTTCGGGCTATACGGAGCCGGTGCTGCATGCCTGGCGGCTGAGGGCGAAGGCGGCGCAAACCGAGGCCGCGACGGGAGGCGATCAGGCCTGACCTCGCGCGGGGAGGCCGAGGGGAATTTCTTAATGATTTCTTACGCATGGCGCACGGTGGGGGCGAACAACCCCGGCGATTGTTCTTGACTCTGCGAACGCTCCAAAGTATAACTCATGCCAAGCTGGAAGAAGTGGGCAAGCGGCCCGGGGGCACTCCCCCGAGGCCGTTTTTCCTTTGCCACGCTTCCCCTTCGGGCGGGCCAACCGCAAGAGAGGCAGAGCTTAGCATAGATGAAAAACCACACATCCCCCGAGGGCAGGGGAACGGGCGAGGGCCCGGCGGATGAGATCCTTCTCATCGCCGAGCGGCATTTCCGGCGCATGCTGGAGCGGATCGATCTGATCATCGTGGAACTGAAGGAATCCGAAACGGTGGCCGCGAAGGAGGCGCAGGCTGCCGTAAGGGATCTTTCGAAGGCGGTGCAGACCATCTTTGACGAAAGGACGAAGTTTGAAAAACTCCGCAATCTCAAGGCCGGTGCCGTTCATCACGTCGCGTTCGACTTCGACGCCGCACGCGATGAGATCGGGCGCCGAATGGCTCGCCTGCGCGCCGCGCGCGGTGCAGGAGGAATTCCTCAATGAGCTGAGCGAGGCGGCGCTGCTGGCGCTGCCGTGGATGTTCGAATTCTGGGCCATGGAGCACCAGCTGCCGCCCGAGGGGGACTGGCGCACATGGGTGATCATGGGCGGGCGCGGCGCGGGGAAAACCCGGGCCGGGGCCGAATGGGTGCGTGCCGAGGTGGAGGGCGCGCGCCCCCTTGATCCGGGGCGCTCCGGGCATGTGGCGCTGATCGGGGAGACCTTCGATCAGGTGCGCGACGTGATGATCTTCGGCGAAAGCGGGATCCTCGCCTGCTCTCCCCCCGACCGCCGCCCCGAGTGGCAGGCGACCCGCCGCCGGCTGGTGTGGCCCAACGGCGCGGTGGCGCAGGCCTTTTCGGCGCATGAGCCCGAGGCGCTCAGGGGGCCGCAGTTCGATGCGGCCTGGGTGGATGAGCTTGCCAAATGGAAGAAGGCCGAGGAGGCGTGGGACATGCTCCAGTTCGCGCTGCGCCTTGGCGAGCATCCGCGCCAATGCGTGACGACGACGCCGCGCAACTTGGCGGTGCTGAAGGGCATCCTCGCCAATCCGAGCACGGTGGTGACGCGCGCGCCCACCGAGGCCAACAGCGCCTGGCTCGCGGCCTCCTTCCTCGAGGAGATGAAGGCGCGCTACGGGGGCACGCGGCTTGGGCGCCAGGAGCTCGAGGGGGAATTGCTGGAGGATGCCGAAGGCGCGCTCTGGACCTCCGCCATGCTCGAGGATCTGCGCCGCGAGGAGGCGGGCGAGCTTGACCGCATCGTGGTGGCGGTGGATCCGCCGGTTACCGGCCACAGGGGCAGCGACGAATGCGGGATCGTGGTGGTGGGCGTGAAGGCCGAGGGCGATCCGGGCAACTGGCGCGCGGTGGTGCTGGAGGATGCCTCGGTGAGTGCGGCTTCGCCCCAGGAATGGGCCACGGCGGCCATTGCCGCGATGGAGCGCCACGGCGCCGAGCGGCTGGTGGCGGAAGTGAACCAGGGGGGCGATCTGGTGGAGAGCGTGATCCGGCAGGTGGATCGGCTGGTGCCCTTCAAGGCGGTGCGGGCTTCGCGCGGCAAGAGCGCGCGCGCCGAGCCGGTGGCGGCGCTTTACGAGCAGGGGCGGGTCAACCATCTGCGCGGGCTCGGGCGGCTCGAGGATCAGATGTGCCGGATGACGGTGCAGGGCTATGAGGGGCGCGGCAGCCCGGACCGGGTGGATGCGCTTGTGTGGGCGCTCCATGAGCTGATGATCGAGCCGGCGGCAAAGTGGCGCCGCCCGCGGGTGCGGACGCTTTAGGGTCAGGCCCCATCAATCCCGCGTTAACGGCGGTGCGGGCGCATTCGCGCCCACCCGGGCAGCCGCATGCCCTCCGTCGGAGCCGCAATGAATCCGATGAAGTCCAACATGCTTTAAAACCTGCAGAGTCAGAACGGATTTGCCCCGCACGCCGCCGACTTTGCGGGTGCATGCTTTCGGCGGGGCCGAATGAAACCAGATCAGACGTAACAGGCACAAGGCTTTTCCTGTAGCGCATCTGCCCGGCCTTTGGGCGGCGGGTGGCGGGGGCGGGATGCCTCCGGCGGGGATATTTGCAGGACCAGTGATGACAGGGCGCGGGGCAGATGGCCCCGGCCGGGAGAGGTGTGGCCGGGGGCCGCGCGAAACGAGATGAGGAGCTTCGCAGATGGTATTTCAATTCCTGAAACGCGGGGGTGGTGATGCGCCCGAGCAGAAGGCTTCGGCTGCCGGCCGGGTGATGGCCTGGGGCGGGGCCGGGCGGGTGGCGTGGTCGCCCCGCGACGTGGTTTCGCTGACGAAGAACGGCTTTCTGGGAAATCCGATCGGGTTTCGCGCGGTGAAGCTGATCGCCGAGGCGGCGGCCGCGCTGCCGCTGGTGCTGCAGGATCGCGAGCGGCGCTACGAGGCGCATCCGCTGATCGATCTGATGCGCCGGCCCAATCCGGCGCAGGGGCGGGCGGAGCTTCTGGAGGCGCTTTATGGCCATCTGCTGCTGACGGGCAATGCTTACGTGGAGGCGGTGGCCGGCGAGGAGGCGGCCTTGCCGCTGGAGCTTTATGTGCTGCGCAGTGACCGCATGAGCGTGGTGCCCGGCGCGGACGGCTGGCCGGTGGCCTATGAATATGCGGTGGGCGGGCGCAAGCATCGCTTCGACATGACGGGGGAGATCCCGCCGATCTGCCACATCAGGAGCTTCCATCCGCAGGACGATCATTACGGCTTCACGCCGATGCGCGCGGCGGCGAGCGCGGTGGATGTGCACAATGCGGCGAGCCGCTGGAGCAAGGCGCTTCTCGATAACGCGGCGCGGCCGTCGGGCGCTATCGTCTATCGCGGATCGGACGGCAATGCGACGCTCACGCAGGAGCAGTATGACCGCCTGCTCGACGAGATGGCGAGCCAGCACCAGGGCGCGGCGAATGCGGGGCGGCCGATGCTGCTCGAGGGCGGGCTTGACTGGAAGCCGATGGGCTTTTCGCCCTCCGACATGGAATTTCAGAAGACCAAGGAGGCGGCGGCGCGCGAGATCGCGGTGGCTTTCGGGGTGCCGCCGATGCTCCTGGGGATCCCGGGCGATGCGACTTACGCCAATTACCAGGAGGCCAATCGGGCCTTCTACCGGCTCACGGTGCTGCCGCTCGCGCATCGGGTAAGCGCCGCGCTTTCGGACTGGCTGGCGCGTTTCAGCGGCGAGGCGGTGGAGCTGCGCCCCGATCTCGATCAGGTGCCGGCGTTGGCGGGCGAGCGCGATCAGCAGTGGCGACGCGTCAGCGAGGCGAGCTTCCTCACCGATGCCGAGAAGCGGGCGATATTGGGCCTGCCGAAGATCGCGGAGGAGGAATGAGCGGGCAGGAGCGCCCGCAGGCCACCGGCTCGCGCTTTCTTTACGACAGTTTCGATGCCGCCACCGCGCGCATCGAGGCCAACGAGCGGCTGGCGCAGCTTCAGTTCGATCAGCTTGACGACCGGCTGAAGCGCATCGAGGCGATGATCGAGCGGCTGGAACGCAGGCTCTGGCTCGCGGTTTACGGCGTGGTCGGGGTGATCCTGGCCCAGGGCGTGGCGGGGCTGATCGATGCGGCTGCGAAATGAAGCGGCGGCCGCAATGAGCTGCCCCGAAATCCCGGAATGAGGAAACGGACATGATGATGACGCAAGAGATCGCCGGCGGGCTCGAACACAAGTTCTGCCGGCTGAGCGAGAACGTGACGGTGACCGACGGCACGCGGATCGAGGGCTATGCCTCGCTGTTCGGGATCCCCGACCAGGGGGGCGATATCGTGGAGCCCGGCGCCTACAAGGCTTCGCTGAAGCGGCTCCGGGAGAGCGGGCGGCGGGTGAAGATGCTGTGGCAGCACGACCCGGCCCAGCCGATCGGCATCTGGGACGAGGTGCGCGAGACGGCGCGCGGGCTTTACGTCAAGGGCCGCATCCTCACGGATGTGGCGCGCGGGCGCGAGGCGGCGGCTCTGATCGGGGCGGGCGCGATCGACGGGCTTTCGATCGGCTATCGCACGAAGAAGGCAACCAAGGATGGCAAGGGCCGGCGGCTCTTGGCGGAACTGGAGCTTTGGGAGGTGTCGCTTGTCACTTTCCCGATGCTTCCGGAAGCGCGGGTGGGCGCCAAGGGGGAGACCCCGGAGGCCGAAGCCTGGCGCGAACTGGCCGGGGTTTTCGAAACCGCGCGCCGCATGCTGGCCCGCGATTGAGCCAGTGATCTGAACCTCATGCAAACAGGATGATCCATGAGCAAAACCGAGAAGAAGGCTCGGGCCGGGGGCGCCATGCCTGACGGCCTGTCTCCGGCCGCAGAGGTGAAAACCGCGATGGCCGGTTTCCTGAACGAATTCAAGAACTTTCAGGACGACATCAAATCCAGACTCCAGAAACAGGAAGAACGTATGACCATGCTGGACCGCAAACAGATGACCCCGAAACGCCCCGCCTTGGCCGCTGCAGCCGAAGCCGAGGTGCCCCACAAGAAGGCCTTCCGCGCCTATCTGCGCAGTGGTGACGACGAGGGCCTGCGCGGGCTTGAGTTGGAGGGCAAGGCGCTTTCCACCGCGGTGGCGGCCGATGGCGGCTATCTGGTGGATCCCGAAACCGCGGCGACCATCCAGTCGGTGCTTTCCGCCACCGCCAGCCTGCGGGCGGTCGCCAATGTGGTGAATGTGGAGGCCACCTCCTATGACGTGCTGATCGATCACACGGATGTGGGCGCCGGCTGGGCCAGCGAAACCGCGGCCGTGACCGAAACCGCCACCCCCCAGATCGACCGCATCACCATTCCGCTGCACGAGCTTTCGGCGCTCCCCAAGGCCAGCCAGCGGCTGCTGGACGACAGCGCCTTCGATATCGAGGGCTGGCTTGCCAGGCGCATCGCCGACAAGTTCGCCCGCGCCGAGGCGGCGGCCTTCATCAGCGGCGACGGCGCCGACAAGCCGCGCGGCTTCCTCAACCACCCGACGGTGGATGACGCAAGCTGGTCCTGGACCAACATCGGCTATATCGCCACCGGGGTGGACGGCGATTTCGACAGCACCAAGCCTTCGGATGCGATCGTCGATCTCGTCTATGCGCTGGGGGCCGAATACCGCGCCAACGCGACCTTCATCATGAATTCGAAGACCGCCGGCGCGGTGCGCAAGATGAAGGATGCGGACGGCCGCTTCCTGTGGTCCGACGGGCTCGCGGCCGGGGAGCCCGCGCGCCTCATGGGCTATCCGGTGCTGGTTGCCGAGGACATGCCCGATATCGGCTCGGGCGCAACCGCGATCGCGTTTGGCGATTTCTCGGCCGGCTACACGATTGCCGAGCGCCCGGATCTGCGCATCCTGCGCGATCCCTTCTCCGCCAAGCCGCATGTGCTCTTCTATGCCACCAAGCGGGTGGGCGGTGACGTGAGCGATTTCGCCGCGATCAAGCTCCTGAAATTCTCGGTCAGCTAAGCGGGCCGGAAAGGAAAGGCTCCGGCCCCGTGCGGGCCGGGGCCCTGCGGGCGCGCGCCGGGGATTGCCGGGTTGTCCAGCTGCTCCCTCCGTCCGAGCAATGCGGCAAGGCGCGCGCCCGTTCCATCAGGGGCGGCAGAATTTTCGGAGAAAAGACATGATGTTGATCGAGCAGACGACAGTGCCCCTTGCGGCGCTGCCGATCGCCGGGTTCAGGGATCACCTGCGGCTGGGCACGGGATTTGCCGATGACGGGGTGCAGGATGGCGTGCTCGAGGCCAGCCTGCGCGCCGCCATCGCCGCCATCGAGGGGCGCACCGGCAAGATACTGATCGAGCGCGCCTTCCTGTGGCGGATCGAGGCCTGGCGGGGGCTCGGGGCGGAGGCCCTGCCGGTGGCGCCGGTGGGCGCGGTCACGGCGCTCAGGATCCATGACGCGGCCGGCATCGGCACGCTGATCGATCCCGCGCGCTACCGTTTCGTGCCCGACGAGCACCGCCCGCGCATCGAGGCCACGGGGGCCTGTCTGCCCTCGATCCCCGAAGGCGGGCACGGGGAGATCGAATTCACCGCCGGGTACGCGCCGGACTGGGGTGGGCTGCCGGCCGATCTCGGCCAGGCGGTGATGCTGCTCGCGGCGCATTATTACGAGCACCGCCATGCGGGGCAGGCGCCGGAGGAAGGGGAGATGCCCTTCGGCGTTTCCGCGCTGATCGAGCGCTACCGCACGGTGCGCATCCTTGGGGGGCGGCGCGGATGAGACACCCCAATCTCAATCGAAAGCTGGTGCTGGAAGAGGCGAGCCGCACCCCCGATGGCGCGGGAGGCTGGAGCGAGACATGGAGCG
>JALVEX010000258.1 GCA_027030435.1 Paracoccaceae bacterium | reverse complement strand
ATCTGATGGAACTCAAAGGCAACTGGAACTACCCCACGCGCATCCGCTTCGGCGCCGGACGCATCCGCGAAATCGGCGAGGCCTGCGCCGAGGCCGGCATCCGCAATCCCCTCCTCGTCACCGATCGCGGGCTGGCGGCGCTGCCGATCACCGCGCGCACGCTCGATCTGATGGAGGAGGCCGGCCTTGGCCGCGCGCTCTTTTCGGATGTCGATCCCAACCCGACCGACAGGAATCTCGAAGCCGGCATCCGGGCCTACAGAGAAGGCGGGCATGACGGCGTGATCGCGTTCGGCGGCGGCTCGGGGCTCGATCTTGCCAAGATGGTGGCCTTCATGCACGGCCAGAGCCGCCCGGTCTGGGATTTCGAGGACGGAAGCCCGCTCTGGCGCGAGGCCGACGAGGACGCCATCGCCCCCATCGTCGCCGTGCCCACCACCGCCGGCACCGGCTCGGAAGTGGGGCGCGCCAGCGTCATCACCAACAGCGAAACCGACGTGAAGAAGATCATCTTCCACCCCAAGGTGATGCCGAGCGTGGTGATCGCCGATCCCGAGCTGACCGTGGGCATGCCCCCCGCCATCACCGCCGGCACCGGGCTCGATGCCTTCGCCCATAGCGTCGAGGCCTTCTCGAGCCCCTTCTATCACCCGATGAGCCAGGGGATCGCGCTCGAGGGCATGCGGCTGGTCAAGGAATACCTGCCGCGCGCCTATGAAAACCCCGAGGATCTCGAGGCGCGCGCGCATATGATGAGCGCCGCCATGATGGGGGCCACCGCCTTCCAGAAGGGGCTTGGCGCCATTCATGCCATGAGCCATCCGGTGGGCGCGCTGTTTCACACCCATCACGGCACCACCAATGCCGTGTGCATGCCCGCCGTGCTGCGCCTCAATGCCCCCGCGATCCGCGATCGCTTCGATGCCGCCGCCGCCTATCTCGGCATCGAGGGCGGCTTCGAGGGCTTTCAGGATTACGTGCAGGAACTGAACGAGCGCCTGAACATCCCGCGCCGGCTTTCCGATCTCGGCGTCGATCCCGCCCGCATCGACGAGCTTGTGGAAAAGGCGCTCGAAGATCCCACCTGCGGCGGCAACCCGGTGAAGCTGACGGCAGAAAACGTCCGCCGGCTGTTCGAGGAAAGCCTCTGAACGGCCCCGGGCACCGCCCTTCAGCCCGATCAGGCCGCGCCGGAACACCCGGCGCGGCTTTTCCTTTCGCGCCCCGGCGCGCCTTCCCCTTCAATCAGAGGCTTTCGTTCCTATCTAAGAAACGAACAGGATCCCGAAAAGAAATTCGTTTCAGGATGGGAAACGGCAGCACCTGCGAAGAGGAGGCTTTGCCATGTCTGACGTTTTTTCCGTTCAGCGCGAAAGAATGGTTGAGGAGCAGATCTACGGCCGCGGGGTGCGCGATGGGCGCGTGCTCGAGGCCATGCGCACGGTGAAGCGCGAGCTTTTCGTGCCCGAGGAGATGCGCCCCTACGCCTATGAGGATCGCCCGCTCCCCATCGCCGCCGGGCAGACGATCAGCCAGCCCTATATCGTGGCCTTCATGGTGGAGGCGCTCGAGCTTGAGGTCGGCGAGAAGGTGCTCGAGATCGGCGCGGGCAGCGGCTATGCGGCTGCGGTGCTGGCCGAAATCGCCAGCGAGGTCTGGGCGATCGAGCGCATCGGGGAACTGGCGAAGATCGCCGCCGAGAATCTGAAGAAGGCCGGGGTGGAGAACGTGCACGTGATCCACGCCGACGGCACACAGGGCTGGCCCGAGGCCGCGCCCTATGATGCGATCCTCGTTTCCGCCGGATCGCCCGAGATCCCGCAATCGCTGAAGGATCAGCTGAAGGTCGGCGGGCGGCTCGTGGTGCCGGTGGGCAAACACCCGATCGCGCAGGAGCTGATCCGCCTCACCAAGCGCGCGGACGGCGGCTTTGACCGCGAGGATCTCGCCGATGTGCGCTTCGTGCCGCTGATCGGCAGGGAGGGCTGGCCGGAGCGTGAGGGCGCAGGCTTTGGCGAGGCGCAAGCCGGCAAGCCCCGGGTGATCGAGAACCGCCCCCGCCAGCGCGCGGAGCTTCCCGCCCTGATCGCCCGGAATGCCGTGCATTTCGAAAGCGTCGAAGAGGCCGATCTCGATCAGCTGATCGAGCGCGCGGGCGAGGCGCGCATCGTGTTGTTGGGCGAGGCCAGCCACGGAACCAGCGAATTCTACCGCATGCGCGATCTGATCACGCGCCGCCTGATCGCGGAAAAGGGCTTCAATATCGTCGCCGTCGAGGCCGACTGGCCCGATGCCGCGCGCATCGATGATTACGTGCGCCACGTGGACGTGCCCCCCTCCACCTGGCAGGCCTTCGCCCGCTTCCCCACCTGGATGTGGCGCAACGAGGAGGTGAAGGATTTCGTCGATTGGCTGCACGAGCACAACCGCCACCTGCCCGAGAAGGATCGCGCCGGCTTCTACGGGCTCGACATGTATTCCCTCTACAATTCCGCCAGCCGGGTGATCGAATATCTCGACGGCATCGATCCCGAACTGGCGCAGATCGCGCGCGAGCGCTACGGCTGCCTTTCGCCCTGGGAAAGCGATCCCGCCGCCTATGGCCACGCGGCGCTCACCGGCCAGTATCGCGCCTGCGAGGATGACGTGGTGGCGATGCTGGTTGATCTGTTCAAGAACCAGCAGAAGCTCGCCGCCCATGATGGCGAGAGGTTCCTCGATGCGGCGCTCAACGCCAAGCTCGTGGCGGATGCCGAGAAATACTACCGCGTGATGTATTACGGCTCGCGCGCTTCCTGGAACCTGCGCGATCAGCACATGTATGACACGCTGAAAACCCTTCTCGATTTCCGCGGGCCCGATTCGAAGGCGGTGATCTGGGCGCATAATTCCCATATCGGCGATGCCCGCCACACCGAAATGTCGGCGCGCGGCGAACTCAACATCGGCCAGCTGGTGCGCGAGGGCTACGAGGGCCAGACCCATCACATCGGTTTCGGCACCGATCGCGGCACGGTGGCGGCGGCCAGCACCTGGGAAGGGCAGATGGAGATCAAGGCGGTGCGCCCGAGCCACCCCCAGAGCTTCGAGCGCCAGTTCCATCTCACCGGCGCGCCGGGGCTGATCCTGCCGATGACGAAAGGGGCCGACGGCGATCTTGCAGCCGAGCTTGCAAAGCCGCGCCTCGAGCGCGCCATCGGGGTGATCTACCGCCCCGAAACGGAGCTTGCGAGCCACTATTTCGAGGCCCATCTCTCGCGCCAGTTCGATGATTACATCTGGATCGACGAAACGCGCGCGGTGAAGCCGCTGGATGCAAAGCAGATGCCCGGCCTTCCCGATCTCTACCCCTTCGGAGTGTAGGCCATGGAACCCCTGCCCCCTTCCCGCGAAATCACCGAGGCGGCGGAAATCATGGAAGATTTCGCCGCCCGCACCGGCCTCACCGGCAACGCCCCCAAACGGCGCTACCTCTGGACGGACGCCTTTGCCCTGTGCAATTTCCTCACTCTTCGGCGCGCCACAGGGCGGGAGGAATACGCCCGCCTCGCCCGGGCGCTGATCGGCGAGGTGCACGAGGTGCTGGGCCGGCACCGCCCCGACGATCCCCGCAAGGGCTGGCTGAGCGGCCTTTCCGATGAAGAGGCCCGCGCCCATCCCACCCAGGGCGGGCTCAGGATCGGCAAGCCCCTGCCCGAACGCCCGCCCGATGCGCCTTTCGATCCCGATCTCGAGTGGGAGCGCGACGGCCAGTATTACCACTATCTCACCAAATGGGCCCATGCGCTGACCCAGGCCGGCTGCGCGCTTTCAGAGCCGCGCTACATCGCTTGGGCGATCGATCTGATGCAGGCGGCCAACCGCGCCTTCATCCGCCGCCTGCCCGATGGCCGCCTGCACATGGTGTGGAAGATGCGGGCGGATCTCTCCGAGCCGCTGGTGGCGAGCACGGGCCAGCACGATCCGCTTGACGGGCTGATCACCTGCCTCGCCGCCGAGCGCGCGGCCCAGCTCTGCGCCCCCGATCACCCCGCCACCGCGCTGGATGACGATCTCGGCCTGCTCGCAAGCCTTGCCGGGCGCCAGCCTCTTGCCACCGATGATCCGCTGGGGATCGGCGGGCTTCTCTTCGATGCGGGGCGGATCGCACAGATGGCGCCGGGCAATCCCTTCCTGCCCGCGGATCTCGCCCCCCGCATCCTCGCAGCCGCCGAAGCAGGGCTCGATCATGTGGCGCATTCCGGGCTCACCCGCCAGCCCCCCGCCTTCCGCCTCGCCTTTCGCGAGCTTGGCCTCGCCATCGGGCTCGAACTGCCCGAATGCCTCTCCCGCGGCAATGAAACGCCGCATGAGGCCGCCCGCCATTCGCCGCTGATGGCCGGGATCATGGATCTCGCGCGCCACCGCCCGCTGCGCGACGCCATCGTGCAAACCTGGTGCGATCCCCGGGCCCGGCAGAGCGAGACATGGCGCAACCATGAAGATATAAACAGCGTCATGCTCGCCAACGCGCTTGCGCCGGAAGGCTTCCTCGTGCTCAAATCGCCGGGCGGGCCGGGCTGAAGCCACAGGGCCGGCCAACAGCAGGAAAGGGGCCGCGATGGCAAGCCGCGTGACCAACAGCGATATCGCGGCGATGTTCCGCAAGCTCGCCGATCTCCTCGATATCGAGGGGGCCAATCCGTTTCGCGTGCGCGCCTACCGCCAGGCGGCGCTGGTGATCGATACATTGCCCGAGCCGGTATCGGAGATGATCGCGCGCGGCGAGGATCTGACGAAACTTCCCTGGATCGGCAAGGATCTGGCGGAGAAGATCCGCACGATCGTCGAAACCGGCGATCTGCCGATCCTTGACGAGGTCATGCGCCGCACGCCGCCGGTGCTGACGGATCTCCTCCAGGTGCCGGGGCTCGGCCCGCGCCGGGTGGAACAGATCTATGAAAATTTCGGCATCGAAACGCTTGACGATCTGGAAGCGGCGCTCAGGGCCGGCAAGCTGCGCGCCCTGCCCGGCTTCGGCCCGAAGACGGAAGCGAAGCTCCTGCACGAGATCGAGAAACTGCGCCAGAAGGGCCCCGAACGGCGCTGGCCGATCGGTGAAGCGCGCCCGGTGGCCGAGGCACTTCTGGCCCATCTGCGCGCCCATCCGGGCACCGGATTTGCCGAGATCGCCGGCAGCTACCGGCGGCGCAAGGAAACGGTGGGCGATCTCGACATGGTCGCCGTGGCGCAATCCGGCCCGGCGCTGATCCGCCATTTCACCGAATTTCCCGAATGCGGCGAGGTCATGCTCAGGGGCATCACCCGCAGCACCATCATCCTGAAATCGGGCCTGCATGTGGATTTGCGCGTGGTTCCGGGCGAAAGCTGCGGCACCACGCTCGCCTATTTCACCGGCGCGCGCAATCACACCATCGCACTGCGCAAGATGGCGGTGGAAAAGGGCTGGAAGCTCAATGAATACGGCCTGTTCGATGAAAAAGGCAATGTAATCGCCGGCCGGATGGAAAGCGATCTCTACGCCGCTTTCGCGATGGCCTGGATCCCCCCGGAGCTGCGCGAGATGCGCGGCGAGATGGAGGCGGCGCGCCGCCACGCCCTGCCGGCCCTTGCCGGGGAAAACGATCTCTGCGGCGATTTCCTCTGGCGCGCCGGGCCGCAGGCGCTGGCGGCGATGATCGAAGCGGCAAGGGCACGCGGGCTTTCCTGGGCCGGCGTGCTGGCCGGCAGGGCGGAGAAGGCCCACGAAACCTTCCGCGCCATCGACAGGCTCAACGAAACAGCCCCCGGTTTCCGCCTCCTGAAGATCGCCCCCCTTGAAATCCCCGCGCAAGCCCCCCCAGATCTCGCCACCATCGCTGCGCTTGCGCCCGATTTCCTGCTGGCCGAAGCCCCTCCGCGCCCGCGCGAAAGCAGCGAATCCCTCACCGAGCGCTGGCTCGATGCCATGGAAGCGGCCCGGCGGGCGGGGCAGAGGCTGATCCTCGCCCGCCTCACAAACCGCCACTTCGATGCGCCGCGCGGCCCCCTGCCGGATCTTGCCCGGATCGCAGCGGCCGCGTCCGCGGGCGGCCATCTGGCCGAGGTCTGTCAGCGCCCGGATGCGCTCGGCCTTGATGACGCAGAATGCAAGCTCGCGCAGGAAGCGGGCCTGCGCCTTGCCCTCACAAGCCGCGCCGGGAAAGCCGCGGAGATCGAAAATCTCACCCTCGCGCTCTGGCAGGCGCGCCGGGGCTGGGCCGAAGCCGGCGATCTGGCGAATGTGGCATCTGCGCCATGATCTCTGCCATCCCATGCGCCATCCTGCTTTCGCGCTGGCCTCTGCGATAAGCTTCCTGTTAATCTTCTTCCGTCAACATGAAGCCCCGGCATCAGCGATGGAGTAACCGATGTTTCAGACAAACAGGCGCCGTCTGCTCGCCCTGCTCGCCGCCCCCCTCCTGCTCGCCGCCTGCGCAGGCGGCAAATGGGAAACGGATTACGGCGATGTCGTCGATCCGAAAGCGGCGCGCGGCTGGCGGGTGGTGGATGTGGATGTGCGCGTGCCCAGAAGCCTCACCGTTTCCGAAGCCAATACCTACGCTCCCGATGCCGATATCGTCTGGCGCGGCGATCCCCCGGGCGATCGCTACAAGCAGGTGGATGCGATCATCACCGAAGCGATCCGGCGCGGCAGCGCCGGGCTCAGAGGCAAGCGGCCGGTCAGGATCGTCGCCACCGTGAAGCAGTTCCACGCGCTCACCGAAAAGGCCCGCTACGGGCTCAGCAACGCCGGCGTGCACAATATCATCTTCACCGCCCAGGTGGTGGATGCACGCACCGGCAAGCCGCTCACCCCGGTCGATACCATCAAGGCCGATCTCGTGGCCTATTCGGGCGATCAGGCACTGGAGGCAGAGCGCCGGGGGCTCACGCAGAAGGTGCGCATCACCGATCACGTGGCCAAGGTGATCGCCGGCTGGCTCGGCATCGGCCCCGATGTGCGCGGCACCTTCCGCCGCACGGGAAGATGATCGCGCCCCGCAACCGGCGCAAATGAAACCTGTATGAAAACGGGGCCGGTTCCCATCTCCCGGCCCCACCGATCTGCCGGCCCCATTGGCTTCCAGGCGCAACGCTGTGCCCCCCGTTCAGGGGTCAGGCACCACCCCCATCACTGGTCTGCAAATATCCCCGCCGGAGGCAGCCGCCCCGGCAAGGGAGCACTGCGGCCGGGATGCCGGGCGCATGGGCGCCAACCTTCCGCTCTCACCCGGCGCAATCAAGCCCACCGCTTGCCGCCGGTTCTCTTCAGAGCGCCCGCCAACCTATGTCGCGCCGAAAGAAGCCCTCGGGCCAGTCGATCTTCTCCACCATTCCGTAGGCCCGATCGCGCGCCTCTCGGAGGCTCCCGCCCCGCGCCGTGACGTTCAGAACCCGCCCGCCATTGGCTTCGAGCCGCCCCTCCCGCTCGGCCGTGCCGGCGTGGAAGACCATGTGATTGCTGTCCTCGGGCAGCTGATCGAGCCCGCGGATCTCGCTGCCCTTCTGATAGGCGCCCGGATAGCCCTTCGCCGCCATCACCACCGTCAGCGCGTGATCCTCGGCCCAGTTCACCCGGTAGTTTTCAAGCCGCCCCTCCGCCGCCGCCTGCATCAGATCGAGCGCCTGCGCGCCGAGGCGCATCATCAGCACCTGGCATTCGGGATCGCCGAAGCGCACGTTGTATTCCACCAGCCTGGGCCGGCCCTCGCGGATCATCAGCCCCGCATAGAGCACCCCCTGATAGGGCGTGCCGCGCCGGGCCATCTCGGCAATGGTGGGGCGGATGATATTCTCCATCGCGCGCGCCTCCACCTCGGCGCTCATCACCGGGGCGGGGGAATAGGCGCCCATGCCGCCGGTGTTGGGGCCGGTATCTCCCTCGCCCACCCGCTTGTGATCCTGCGCGGTGCCGATCGGCAGCACGTTTTCGCCGTCGCAAAGCACGAAGAAGCTCGCCTCCTCGCCCTCCATGAATTCCTCGATCACCACCTCCGCGCCGGCCGCGCCGAAAGCGCCCGAGAACATCTCTTCAACGGCCGCGAGCGCCTCTTCCTCGCGCATCGCCACGATCACCCCCTTGCCGGCGGCAAGCCCGTCGGCCTTGACCACGATCGGCGCGCCCTTCGCGCGGATGTAATCCTTCGCCGCCGCCGCCTCGGTGAAACGCGCCCAGGCGGCGGTGGGGGCGCCACTGGCCGCGCAGATCTCCTTGGTGAAGCTTTTCGAGGCCTCGAGCCGCGCCGCCGCTTGCGAGGGGCCGAAGCACAGGATCCCGGCCGCGCGCAGCCGATCCGCCACCCCGGCGGCCAGCGGCGCCTCGGGGCCGATGATGACGAAATCCACCGCATTCTGCGCCGCGAACTCCGCCACGCGATCGCCGTTTTCGATATCGAGCGCCGCGCATTCGGCGATCCCGGCGATCCCCGCATTGCCCGGCGCCACGATCAGGCGATCGCATTTCGGATTCTGCTTCACCGCCCAGGCTATGCTGTGTTCGCGCCCGCCGCCGCCGAGGATGAGAATGTTCATGCCGCTCTCCGCTTGCGCTTGGCCTATCCCTGCCGGCGTTCTAAGGTGGCGCGCGCGCCCTGACAAGCAACAGTGACGAGGCAAGATGTCCGATCTGATCGAAGACGGCCCGGCAAGCGGCCCCACACCCGGCAACACCCCGGAATATACCGTGAGCGAAATCTCGGGCGCGGTGAAGCGCGCCATCGAGGGCAATTTCGCCCGCGTGCGGGTGCGCGGCGAGATCGGGCGGGTTTCGCGCCCGCGCTCGGGGCATGTCTATCTCGATCTGAAGGACGAGCGCGCGGTGCTCTCCGGGGTGATCTGGAAGGGCGTGGCAGCGCGCCTCGCCACAAGCCCCGAGGAGGGGCTCGAGGTGGTGGCGACGGGACGGCTCACCACCTTCCCAGGGCAATCGAAATACCAGATCGTGATCGAGAGCATCACGCCGGCGGGGGCAGGCGCGCTGATGGCGATGCTGGAAAAAAGGAAGGCGATGCTGGCGGCCGAGGGGCTTTTCGCGCCCGAGCGCAAGAAGCCGATCCCCTTCATCCCCGGCGTGATCGGGGTGATCACCTCGCCCTCGGGCGCGGTGATCCGCGATATCCTGCACCGGCTTCGCGATCGCTTCCCGCGCCATGTGCTGATCTGGCCGGTGGCGGTGCAGGGGCAGGCCTGCGCGCCGGAGGTGGCGCGCGCGATCGAGGGCTTCAACCGGCTTGCCCCCGGCGGGCCGATCCCGCGGCCCGACCTTCTGATCGTGGCGCGCGGGGGTGGCTCGCTCGAGGATCTGTGGGGCTTCAACGAGGAAATCGTGGCGCGCGCCGCGGCGGCGAGCGAGATCCCGCTGATCTCGGCGGTGGGGCACGAAACCGACACCACGCTGATCGATTACGTGGCCGACCGGCGCGCCCCCACCCCCACGGCGGCGGCCGAGATGGCGGTGCCGGTGCGGCTCGAACTCATGGCAGCGGTGGATTCGCTTGGCGGGCGGCTCGTGCAGGCGCTCATGCGCCGTTTCGAGCTGAGCCGCCAGCGGCTGCGCGATCTGGCGCGCGCCATGCCGCGCCCCGAAGCGCTGGCGCAGGCCCCGCGCCAGCGGCTTGACATGTGGGGCGAACGCCTCGCCCCCGCCCTGCGCCAGCTGGTGCAGCAAAAGCGGCTGATGCTCGAGCGCCGCGCCGCGCCATTGCAGCCCCGCGCCCTTGCCCAGCTTCACGCGAACCGCAGCGAAAGGCTCTCGGCAGGTGCGGCGCGGCTCGAACCGGCCCTTCGCCGCACGCTCGCGGAGCGCCGGCGCGCCTGCGCGGAACTGTCGGCCCGCCTGCAGCGGCTGAAGCCGATCGAGGATCTCGGCCGGCGCGCCCTCGAGCTCGGCCGCCTCGAAGCGCGCCTTCACGATCTCGCCCGCCGCCGGATCGAGAAGGCTGGCGAGCGGCTC
>JALVEX010000257.1 GCA_027030435.1 Paracoccaceae bacterium | reverse complement strand
GACGCCTGATCGCCTATCTGCAAGACATTGCGAAAGGCCGCGAAAAACGGCATATCGGGCATAACCCGGCCGGCGGCGCGATGGTCGTTGCCCTGCTGCTGACGCTCACCGCCATCGCCGTCACCGGTTACATGATGGGCATGGATGCGTGGTTCGGCGAGGAATGGCTCGAGGAACTGCACGAGGGGCTTGTGAACTTTCTCCTGCTGCTCGTAGCCCTGCATGTTGGCGGAGTCCTGCTTGCAAGCCACCGCCATCGCGAAAACCTTGTGCTGGCAATGATTACCGGGCAAAAGAAGGCTTATGATGAACAAAGCGGAAAATGAACGGGATCGCACCAAGGTGGCGAGGCGGATGTTCCTGCTTGCCGCCGTCCTGCAGATCGGGTGCGCCTCGATCTTCCTCGCCGATGTCATCAATGACTGGTACGAGATGTCCACCCAGACATGGCTGGAAGCGGCGGGCGTATTCGCCCTCGCCTTCGCCGCCGGCCTCAGCCTCTATGAATACCGCCGCCTGCTGAAGCGAAACGCCCGTGTGGAACTGGCGCTCGACGCAGCCAGCGGCGCCTTTCACCGCACCATCGAGCGCCATTTCGATCAATGGGGCCTGAGCCCGGCCGAGCGCGATGTGGCCCTGCTTTCCATCAAGGGCGCCACGATCGAGGATATCGCCCGCATGCGCGGGAGCCGCAAGGGCACCATCAAGGCCCAGAATGCCGCCATATACCGCAAGGCCGGCGTTTCAAGCCGGGCCGAACTGATCTCCGTCCTGATCGAGGAACTCATCGAGGGGATGGATGTGACGGTGGGCGCCCCAGCCTCCACCCCCGCCATCGGCGAAACGCTGAGCCAATCGGCGTAAGCCCTTGCGAAGCCCGGCCGTTCGGGATTACCTCATGCGTATTGCAATGAATGATCGGAGCGGCAGATGACCATTCACATAGGCGCCAAACCGGGAGAAATCGCCCCCACCGTGCTGATGCCGGGCGATCCGCTGCGGGCGAAATGGGCGGCCGAAACCTTCCTCGAGGATGCCAGATGCGTCAATCGGGTGCGCGGGATGCTGGGCTTCACCGGCACCTGGAAGGGCCATCCCGTCACCATCCAGGGCTCGGGCATGGGCATGCCGAGCCTCTCGATCTATGCCAATGAACTGATGGCCGAATACGATGCCCGGACCCTGATCCGCATCGGCTCCTGCGGCGGCATGCAGCCCCATGTGAAGATCCGCGACGTGATCATCGCCATGACGGCAAGCTCCCTCTCCACCCCCTCGCGCGGCATCTTCCGCGAACTGAATTTCGCGCCCTCGGCCGATTACGGCCTGCTCTCGGCGGCCGTTGCCGCGGCCAGGGCGAGGGGTGCACGCCATCATGTGGGCGGCATCTATTCCTCCGACGTGTTCTATGATGAAAGGCCGGATCTCAACGAGATGATGGTCCGCCACGGCATTCTCGGGGTCGAGATGGAGGCGGCCGAGCTCTACAATCTCGCCGCCCGCCACAAGCGCCGAGCGCTGGCCGTGCTCACCGTTTCCGATCACCTTCAAACCGGCGAGGCGCTCTCCTCGAAAGAACGCGAGCAAAGCTTCGGCGAAATGGTGGAAATCGCGCTTGAAGCCGCCTTCGCCCCACCCACCGCTTGACCGGATCGCGCCGAAAGGGCATGTGGGCGCCATGCTGATATACAAGATCTTCCGTGCCAGCGAATGGCAGGCCCTGGAACGCAATGGCGAAACCGCCGGCGCGCCGGTGGATCTCGCCGATGGCTTCATCCATTTCTCCACCGCCGCGCAGGCCCCGGAAACCGCCGCCAGGCATTTCGCCGGCGCGCGGGATCTGGTGCTGGCGGCTGTGGAAGCCGAAAGCCTGGGACATGCGCTCAGATGGGAGCCCTCGCGCGGCGGCGCGCTCTTTCCCCATCTCTACCGCCCGCTTGCACGCGATGAGGTGCTCTGGGCAAGGCCTCTCCCTCTCGGGCCGGAGGGCCATGTCTTTCCCCCGGAGATGGCATGAACCCGCTCGAACGCCTCGCCCTCGCCCTTCTCCACCGCATGGATCCCGAACGCGCCCATGCGCTTTCGATCCGCGCCCTGAAGACGGGCCTCGCGCCCCTGCCCCGCCCCTTCACCTCCCCCCGCCTCGAGACAGAAATCGCCGGGCTCTCGCTGCCAAACCCGCTCGGCCTCGCCGCCGGCTATGACAAGAACGCCGAAGTGCTCGCCCCCCTCGCCCGCGCCGGTTTCGGCTTCATCGAGGCCGGCGCCGTCACCCCGCGCCCGCAGCCGGGCAATCCCCGCCCGCGCCTCTTCCGTCTGCCGGAAGATCGCGCCGTGATCAATCGTTTCGGCTTCAACAGCGAGGGCATGGAAGCCGTGGCGCAAAGGCTCGCCCGCCGCCCGCAGGATGCGGTGATCGGCCTCAATCTGGGCGCCAACAAGAACAGCCCCGATCGCGCCGCCGACTATGCGGCAGTGCTCGGCCGCCTCGGGGATCACCTCGATTTCGCCACCGTCAACGTCTCCTCCCCCAATACCGAAAACCTGCGCGATCTCCAGGGGGCCGAGGCGCTCTCGGCTCTGCTTTCGGGCGTCATGGAAACGCGGTCGCGCCTTTCCCGCCGGATCCCGATATTTCTCAAGATCGCCCCCGATCTCGAGGATCGAGAGATCGGGGAAATCGCCCGCGTCGCGCTCGATGCGGGGATCGACGGCATCATCGCCACCAACACCACCCTCTCGCGCGATGGGCTCACGGGCGCGGAACGCTGCCAGAGCGGCGGCCTCTCCGGCGCGCCCCTCTTCGCACCATCCACCCGGATCCTTGCCCGCCTCTACAAGGAAACGGGCGGGCGCCTGCCGCTCATTGGCGTCGGCGGCATCGCCACGGCCGAACACGCCTATGAAAAGATCCGCGCCGGCGCCAGCGCGCTTCAGCTCTATACCGCGCTCGTCTATGGCGGGCTTTCACTCGTCGGTGAAATCCTGCGCGGGCTCGATCAGCTTCTCGTCCGCGAGGGCTTTGCCACAGTGGCCGAAGCAACCGGCACCAATACGGAGAAATGGCTATGAAACCGATCCTCTGGCACAATCCGCGCTGCTCGAAATCACGCGCCGCGCTGAAGCTCCTCGAAGAGCGCGGCATCACGCCCGAAATCCGCCTCTACCTGAAGGATCCCCCGAGCAAGAGCGAAATCCGCACCCTGCAAAAGCTGCTCGGCCTGCAACTGTTCGAAATGATGCGCCCGAAAGAGAAGATCTTCCGCGAACTCGGCCTCTCGAAGGACAGCCCCGCGGAAGAGCTTCTGACGGCCATCACCGAGCATCCGATCCTGCTCGAGCGCCCGATCCTCGTCAATGGCGAGCGCGCCGTGATCGGCCGCCCGCCCGAACGGGTGCTCGAAATCCTCTGATCTTCATCTTGGCGAAAATACTCCCGCCGGAGGCAAGAAAATTCGCACGCCACACAGGCATCACTTCGGATAGCCGAGCGAGGCCAGCGCCGCGCGGATTTCGTCAAGGATCGCGGGATCGTCGATCGTGGCCGGCATCCTGAATTCCTCGCCATTGGCGATCTTCACCATAGTGGCGCGCAGGATCTTGCCCGAGCGCGTCTTCGGCAGCCGCTCGACAACAACCGCCTGCTTGAAGGCCGCCACCGGGCCGATCCGCTCGCGCACCAGCGCCACCACCTCGGCGACCACCTCGCCATGCGGCCTTTCGCAACCGGCATTGAGGCACAGGAAGCCGAGCGGCAGCTGCCCCTTCAGATCATCCGCCACCCCGATCACCGCGCATTCGGCCACATCCGGGTGGCTCGCGAGCACCTCTTCCATCGCCCCGGTGGAAAGGCGGTGGCCGGCCACGTTGATCACGTCATCCGTGCGCGCCATGATATAGAGATAGCCGTCTTCGTCGATATAGCCGGCATCGCCGGTTTCGTAATGGCCGGGAAAGGTGGAAAGATAGGCGCTCACGTAGCGCTCATCGGCATTCCAGAGGGTTGAAAGCGTGCCGGGCGGCAGAGGCAGCTTTATGGTGATTGCGCCAAGCTCGCCCGGCGGCAGATCGTTGCCCTCGTCATCCAGCACATGAACATCATACCCCGGCATGGGCACCGACGGGCTGCCAAGCTTTATCGGCAGAAGCTCGATCCCCACCGGATTGGCGGCGATGGCCCAGCCGGTTTCCGTCTGCCACCAGTGATCGATCACAGGCACGCCGAGCTTCTCCTCGGCCCATGTGATGGTATCGGGATCGGCGCGCTCGCCGGCGAGGAAAAGGGTGCGCAGCGCCGATGTATCGTATTTCTTCAGGAATTCCCCCTCGGGATCGGCGCGCTTGATGGCGCGAAACGCAGTCGGCGCGGTGAAGAGCGCGCGCACGTCATATTCCTCGATCATACGCCAGAAGGTGCCGGCATCGGGCGTGCCGATGGGCTTTCCTTCGAAAACGATGGTGGTATTCCCATGCACGAGGGGCCCGTAGCAGATATAGCTGTGCCCCACGACCCAGCCCACATCCGAAGCCGCCCAATAGACCTCCCCCGGCTCCACGCCATAGATGTTCTTCATCGTCCAGTTGAGCGCCACCAGATTGCCGGCCGTGGGGCGGACAACCCCCTTGGGCTGGCCGGTTGTGCCTGATGTGTAGAGGATATAGACGGGATGGTTGCCCTCAACCGGCACGCATTCCGCCGGCTCCACCCCTTCCTGGAAGGCGTGCCAATCGAGATCGCGGCCCCCGGTGAGATCTGCCGGGCATTCCTCGCGCTGCAGGATCACGCAGAAATCGGGCTTGTGGCGCGCCATTTCGATAGCACCATCAAGGAGAGGCTTGTATTCCACGATCCGCCCCGGCTCGATGCCGCAGGAAGCCGCGATCACCGCCTTTGGTTCGGCGTCGTCTATGCGCACGGCAAGCTCATTGGCGGCAAAGCCTCCGAACACCACCGAATGAATGGCGCCGAGGCGGGCGCAGGCGAGCATCGCCTCCAGCGCCTCGGGCACCATCGGCATGTAGATCACCACCCGATCGCCCTTTTCCACTCCACGCGCCCTCAGCGCGCCGGCGAGGCGGGCCACGCGCTCCTGCAATTCACGGTAGGTGATCTTCGCCTTCCTGCCGGTCACGGGGCTGTCGTAGATGATCGCCACCTGATCGCCGCGCCCGGCCGCAACATGGCGGTCCACCGCGTTGTGGCAGCTGTTCACGAGGCCATCGCTGAACCACTCGTAGAAGGGCGCATTTTCGTCAAACAGCGCGCGCGAGGGCTTCTTCACCCAATCGATCGCCTCGGCGGCCTGCATCCAGAACCCTTCCGGATCGGATTTCCAGGAATCGTAAACTTCGCGATAAGTCGTCATTGCTTCCTCCTCGCAGGGCCTCGCGCTCTCATACCCGGGCAGACTACAAAGGAGAACCGCCGGGGCAAAGCACTATCCCGCATATTTGCAAATCGAGGCAAACCGGAAGGCGGCAAACTGAAAATCGGCAAACGGAGATGGCACGAATTGCCAAATCAGCCGTATTGCGCCACCGGCGTTCCGGCAAGGGCGGCGATGTTGAGAAGCCCGCGTGCTGTGATCGAGGGTGTGACGATATGAGCCCGGTTGCCCATGCCCATCAGGATCGGCCCTACCTCGAGCCCGCCCGCCTTCATCTTCAGCACATTGCGCACGCCGGATGCGGCATCCGTCCCGGTGAACACCAGCACATTGGCCGCACCTTCGAAACGCGAGCACGGCAAGAGACGCGCCCGCAGATCGGCATCGAGCGCCGCATCAACATGCATCTCGCCCTCATAGGCAAAATCGCGCGGCTCGGAATCAAGGATGGCGAGCGCCGCGCGCGCCAGCCGCCCGCTCTCGCAATCGAGATTGCCGAATTGCGAATAGGAGCAGATGGATATCTTCGGCTCCAGCCCGAAACGGCGCACATGGCGCGCCGAGGCGATGGCCGTCTCGGCGATCTGCTCGGGGGTCGGCTCGGGATGCACATGGGTATCGGCAACGAACAGCGGCCCATCCTCGAGGATCATCAGCGAAAGCGCGCCCACCGGATGCAGCCCCTCGCGCCCCAGCACCTGATTGACGTAATTCAGATGCCACAGATACTGCCCGAAGGTGCCGCAGATCAGGCTCTCCGCCTCACCGCGATGCACCATCACCGCGCCGATCGCGGTGGTGTTGGTGCGCATGATGGCGCGGGCGAGATCCGGTGTCACCCCGCGGCGCGCCATCAGGCTGTGATAGGTCTGCCAGTAATCGCGGTAGCGGGGATCGTTTTCCGGGTTTACAAGCTCGAAATCCCGGCCGGCGCGGATCGAAAGACCGGCCCGTTCGAGGCGCTGCGCCACCACCTCGGGGCGCCCGATGAGGATCGGCTTGTCAACCGTTTCCTCGAGCATGGCACTGGCGCATCGCAGCACGCGCTCGTCTTCCCCCTCGGCGAAAACGATGCGCCGGCTCGCGGTGCGCGCGGCCTCGAACACCGGGCGCATCAGGAGCGCGGAGCGGAAAACGGAGGCATCGAGCCGCGCCTTGTAGGCTTCCATGTCCTCGATCGGACGCGTGGCCACCCCGCTTACCATCGCCGCTTTCGCAACCGCCGGCGCCACCACCCCCATGAGGCGCGGATCGAAGGGCTTGGGGATCAGATATTCCGGCCCGAAGGTGAGGCTTTCACCCTTGTAGGCCGCGGCCGCCTCGGCGCTTGTGGTGGCGCGCGCCAGGGCGGCGATGCCCTCGATGCAGGCAAGTTCCATCGCGCTGTTGATTTCCGTTGCCCCCACATCGAGCGCACCGCGGAAGATGAAGGGAAAACACAGCACGTTGTTGACCTGATTGGGATAATCGCTGCGCCCCGTGGCGATGATCGCATCAGGCGCCACTTTCTTCACCTCCTCGGGCATGATCTCGGGCGTCGGGTTCGCGAGCGCAAAGATGATCGGCGGCTGCGCCATCTTCTTAACCATCTCCGGCGTGAGCACCCCGGGGCCTGAAAGGCCAAGAAAAAGATCGGCACCCTCGATCACCTCATCGAGGCTGCGCTTGTCCGTTGCTTGCGCGAAGGCGGCCTTCTGGGGTGTCATGTCCCCCTCGCGGCCCTCGTGAACCACGCCGTGAATATCCACGAGCCAAACGTTCTCGCGCTTCACCCCGAGCTTCAGCAGCATGTCGAGGCAGGCAATTCCCGCCGCCCCGCCGCCGGTGGAAACCACCTTGATCTCCTCGAATTTCTTGCCCGCGATCTTCAGCGCATTGGTCGCCGCTGCACCAACGACGATCGCGGTGCCGTGCTGATCGTCATGAAAGACGGGGATGTTCATGCGCTCGCGGCACAGTTTCTCGACGATGAAGCAATCCGGCGCCTTGATGTCCTCGAGATTGATCGCTCCGAAAGCCGGCTCCATGGCGCAGATGATATCGGCCAGCTTCTCGGGATCGCGCTCCGAAAGCTCCAGATCGAAGCAATCTATCCCGGCGAATTTCTTGAACAGGACAGCCTTGCCCTCCATCACCGGCTTGGAGGCAAGCGGCCCGATATCGCCAAGCCCCAGCACCGCCGTGCCATTGGTGACAACCGCCACCAGATTGCCCCGCGCGGTATATGCGCGCGCGCAAGCGGGATCGGCCTTGATCTCGAGGCAGGCCTCGGAAACGCCGGGCGAATAGGCCAGCGAAAGATCGCGCCCGTTGGCCAGGGGCTTGGTCGCCCGCACCTCCAGCTTCCCGGGCCTGGGCTCGCGATGATAGCGCAAAGCGGCTTCGCGCAGGCTCTCCTTGCGTTCCTTGCTCACCGTGAGATCCTTTCCTCTTCGCCGGCTCCGCCGGGATAGTTTAACATTAAACCATACTCTATTCCATTTTTCCGGCCGGTCAAATCCATTTCTTCGCCCGGCGGCTCTTGTCATTCCCCCGCCCGGGCGGCACTTTCTCGCGCAAGGAGGGATGCAGATGACCGAAACCCGCGCCGAGATCTGCCTGCCGAGCAGGAGTCTCGCCGATGACATCGGCTTTTTCACCAAGGCTCTCGGCTTCAGGATGGACATGATCTACCCGGCCGACAACCCCCGGGTCGTCGTGCTTTCGGGCCACGGCCTGCGCCTGCGCATTGAAGCCGATGAAGCGGGCGCGCCCGGCCGCCTGCGCCTGCTGAGCGACGCCCCCGATACCATCGCCGCAGGCGCCCGCTCGCTCACATCCCCCGGCGGCACAAGTATCGAGATCGACGAACTGAACCCGCCCCTCGTGCTCCCTGAAACCGAACACGCCTTCGTGGTGCGCCGGCTCGCCGATCAGGCCCCATGGGTGATCGGACGCGCAGGAATGCACTATCGAGATCTCATCCCCTCCCGCCTCGGCGGGGCGATGATCGCAAGCCATATCCGCATCCCCGATGGCGGGCCGGTGCCCGACATGGTCCATTATCACAGGGTCGGCTTCCAGCTGATATTCTGCTATCGCGGCTGGGTGGATGTGGTCTATGAGGATCAGGGGCCGCCGATCCGCCTTTCGGCCGGCGAATGCTTCATCCAGCCTCCCGAGATCCGCCACCGGGTGCTTCATGCGAGCGACAATATCGAGGTGATCGAGATCGGCGTGCCGGCCGAGCACATCACCGAGATCGATCACGAGATGAAACTGCCGAACGATACCGTCAACCCGGATCGTGAATGGCAGGGTCAGCGCTTTGTCTACAACCGCGCGGAAGGGGCACAATGGCAGCCCTTCCGCATCCCCGGCTTCACCTGCCGTGATACCACCATCGCCGAAAACACGAAGAATGTGGCCGGCGTGCAGGTGGTGCGCCCGATCCCCGGCGCCGCCCCCGCCCCCTGGGTTACGCACGATGCCGATATCCTCTTCGGCTTCGTGATGGAAGGGCGAATGGTGCTCCATGGCGAGGGCAAGGATCCCTACGAGCTTGCAGCCGGCGATGCCTTCGTGATCCCGCCCGCGATGCACACCCGCTTCGCCGATCCCTCCCCCGATTTCGAGCTTCTCGAAGTCACCCTGCCGGGCAGGTTCACCACCACCCCCGCCTGAAGATCATTGGTCCATAAATATCCCCGGGGGCGCGGGGGCAGGCAGCCCCCGCACATGCCCGCATGGAATGCTCCGCCTCTTGTATCCGCCGCGTAAACGGTCCAGTTTGATCAGATGGCAAATCAGACCGGAAGCAAACCGATGCAGGATCTCGTCACAGCCGCAACCGCCGCGCGAGAGAACGCCCATGCCCCCTATTCGAATTTCAAGGTCGGCGCCGCGATCCGCACCGCCACGGGGCGCGTCTTCACCGGCTGCAACGTGGAAAACATAGCCTATCCCGAGGGCACATGCGCCGAGGCCGGGGCCATCGCCGCCATGGTGGCCGCCGGCGAGCGCGAAATCAGCGAGGTGCTGGTGATCGCCGGCGGGGAGGAGCCCGTCAGCCCCTGCGGCGGCTGTCGCCAGAAGCTTGCCGAATTCGGTGCGCCGGATGTGCCTGTCACCATGGCCACGATCTCGGGCAGGATCGCCACCGCGCGCCTTGGCGAACTCCTGCCCGGCGCCTTTTCCGCCCGCCATATGGCTGGCGACGGGGAAGGCGAATAGCGATGGACGCCCGCTCGATCATCGCCCACCTGCGCGATCGAAAGCCGCTTTCGCGAGAAGAGCTTTCATGGTTCGCCCAGGGCCTTGCCTCGGGGGCCGTTTCCGATGCCCAGGCGGGTGCCTTCGCCATGGCCGCGCTCCTCAACGGCCTTGGCGAAAATGGCCGCGTGGCCCTCACCGAAGCCATGCGCGACAGCGGCGATGTGCTGGCCTGGGATCTCCCCGCCCCGGTGGTGGACAAGCACTCCACCGGCGGCATCGGCGATTGCACCTCGCTCCCGCTCGCCCCCGCGCTCGCGGCCTCGGGCGTGTTCAACCCGATGATCTCGGGGCGCGGCCTCGGCCACACGGGCGGCACGCTCGACAAGCTCGAAAGCATCCCCGGTCTT
>JALVEX010000256.1 GCA_027030435.1 Paracoccaceae bacterium | reverse complement strand
CGGGATTGGCTTCAAGGCTGTAATGGCCTTTCTCGGGATCGTATTCCGGGAATGGCGGCAGGACCATCAGAGGAATGTTCACATTGGCCCGCTCCGGCAACCCCACGAAGGTGACTTCCGCGCGGCTGCGCACATCCACCAGCATCACCCCCGGATCGCGAAGCATCTTCCCCGCTTCGTTGGCGGTCAGATAGAGGCCGAGGGATGTCTGCTTCTTGCCGGGCAGGCCATTGCCCGCGTGATCGGCCCGGGCGGGAGATGAAGAAAGCATGCCCGCCGCAAGCAAACACAGGGCCAGAGAACTGGAAAGGCGTGCGAACAAGCGCCCGGCCCCGGTGCGAAGCCGGGCATGGCGCATGGTTTTCTGGTCATTCAGGAATTTCATTTGCAATACTCCGTAAAAAAAACATCAGAGATAGTAATTCAAACTGATTGTCCTGCAGGCGTGCCGCCTTGCCGGAAAATGGCAAGGGCGGCACCCGGTGAAAAAACGCCCTGCAGGACACCGGCCTGAAATGAGGCCGCACAGGGAAAGTCGCCCGTTTCACGCGCCGGTAATATCGGCATGGGCAATACTGGTTAATGCAGGCAGTTGACCACGGGTCAGCTTCTGCGGCAAGTCAGGGTTTCCTTACCTTGCGTCAGTTTTCGCCGGATTCGTCCGAGGATGAGCGCCGCTCCAGCGCCCGCCCGAGCCCCGAAAGGCCGGCCTTCTTGAGGAGGGCGCGCCGTGTTGGCGGGGATTGGGGAAAGGCGCGGGCGCGCTGCCAGATCGCATCAACCGCGGCGAGCACGTCTTCGGGAGCGCGCTCGAGGAGCGCCATCAGGAAGCGATCGGGATCGATGCGCGAAAGCCCGAAGCGTGCCAGGGTGCGGGGCGGGAAATCGCGCAGATTCTGCGTCAGGATCAGATCGGCGCGCCCGGTGATGGCGGCGGCGAGCACATGGGTGTCATTTTCATCAGGAAGCGAAAGCGTGGCTTCGAGCGCCGGATCGGGGGCGATCTGGGCCAGCGGCCAGCGATCGCGCAGAAGGGCGATATCGGCCCCGGCGATGGCGGCGTGCTCATCGCCCCCGCGCGCCGCCACATGGCGCCATTCATCGAGCAGGCGGGCCGACCACAGCGGCATGAAAAGCCCCCGCCGGGCGGCGGCGAGCACCACCTCGCGCAGCACGGTGGGATAGAGCACATTGGCATCGATCAGCACGCGCTGCATGGCGGGAGGCCTCACGCGAGCCGGAAGAACAGCGCCTTCAGATAGCCGCTTTCGGCCAGCTGAGGGTGCTGGGGGTGATCGGGGCCGGCAAATCCGGTGTGGATCAGCTGGCCCTGGCGCCCGGCGCGCCCGATGCCCCGGGCAGAGGCCTGGCGGAAGGCGGCAAGATCGGCGGCGTGCGAGCAGGAGCAAAGCCCGAGATACCCGCCCGGCGCCACCAGCGGCGCGGCGAGGCGCGCCACGCGCTCATAGGCGCGCAGCCCCGCGGTGAGCGCCTTTCGATTGGGCGCAAAGGCGGGGGGATCGCAGACCACCAGATCGAAGCGCTCTCCCGCTTCGCCAAGCGCGGCCATCACCTCGAAGGCATCGCCCCTGCGGGTGGCGAGGCGCGCGCCCTGTCCCATGGCTTCGGCGCCGGCCCGCGCGAGATCGAGCGCGGGGGCGGAAGCGTCCACCGCCAGCGCCGCGCCGGCGCCGGCGGCAAGGGCGGCCAGCGCGAAGCCCCCCACATGGGAAAACACATCGAGCATCCGCCCCCCGGGCACGATCAGGCGCTGGGCGAAGGCGTGATTGGGGCGCTGATCGTAGTAAAGCCCGGTTTTCTGCCCGCCCATGAGATCGGCCATGTAGATGGCGCCGTTCATCGGCACCGGGATCGGCGCGCCTGGCGGGGCGCCGGCGATCACCCGGCTTTCCTGATCGAGCCCCTCGAGGCGGCGCGCGCGCCCGGCGGCGTTCTTCACCACATTGGCGATGGCGCAGACATCGCGCAGCGCGGCGGCGAAATCATCGGCCAGCAGATCCGCCCAGGCGGCATTGGGCTGGAGCACGGCCGTATCATCGAAACGGTCGATCACCACGCCCGGCAGGCCGTCGGCCTCGGCATGGGCGAGCCGGTAGAAAGGTTTGTCGAAGAGCCGCGCGCGCAAGCCAAGCGCCGCTTCGAGCCTGGCCGCGATCCATGCCCGCCCGATCTCCGCCTGCGGATCGCGATCGAGCACCCGGCAGGCGATCTTCGAGCCCATGTTGACGCCCACCGTGGCGAGCGGGCGGCGCTCGTGGTCCTCGAGGCGGGCGATGGCGCCGGGGGGAAGGGCGCGGGTGCGCCTGTCGGCCACGATCTCGTCGGCGTAGATCCAGGGGAATCCGTGGCGGATGGCGCGCGCGTTGGCCTTTGGCCGCAGGCGGATCACCGGGCGGGCGGCGGGATCGGCGGTGATTGCGGAGCCCCTGGCGGCTGCGGTGGTTTGGCTGTTTTCACTCATGCCTGCCGTGGTAGCGCGAAGCGCGGGGCGGCACAAACGGTTATCCCTGAATGCGCCGGCCCGTCACCCGCCTTCACCCGGTCGAGCCGCGCCGCGCCGCCAGCCAGCCCACCAGCCGGCGCGTAGAGGGATCGAGCCCCTCCGCCGGGGCCTCGCCCTCGAGAACCGGGATCAGCGCCAGCGCCAGCTCCTTGCCAAGCTCCACCCCCCACTGATCGAAG
>JALVEX010000255.1 GCA_027030435.1 Paracoccaceae bacterium | reverse complement strand
GCGCTCCTGCGCAAGCACGGGGTGCGCTTTGGCCAATACACCATCTTTTTCCCTCTGCTCCTGAAGCCCGCGCCCACGCGCCTGCGCCTGGTGCTCTGGGCGCTTGCCAATGATCTTGCGGAATTTCCCGAAAGCCCGCCGCCCGGGCTGGTGACGATCCCCGTCAACCCCGGGGCGCCGCAGGGGTGGGATGTGATGTCGGGCTACCGCGCCGCCGGCAGCCGCGCCATTCGTATCGACATGCTCGAACGCCTCGCCGACATGCTGCGCACCGAGGACAGCCGCAAGGGCTTCGAGGCCACGCCCGACATGCTCTCGATCACCGGGCTGACGCTGGAGCAGTTCGCCGATCTGATGGAGGGGTTGGGCTATCGGGCCGAGCGGGGCGAGCGCCAGAAGGTGAAGAAGGCGCCGGAAGATGCAGAAAAGGCAGCGGAAACGTCATCCGGGGAGAATGAAACTCCGGCCGAATCCGAAGCCGGTGACGGCAGGCAGAGCAAGGCCGGGGAAGAGGCGGCGCCGTCCGGCGGGAAAGAGGCCGGCGCAGAGGAAAGTGCGGAGGAAAGCGCAGGGGAAAGCACCGGCGATGACGCCGCCGGAAAAGAGTCCGAGGCTGAGGGCGAAACCGGAGAAGAAACCGGGAAGGACAGCGGCGAGACCACGGCGCAGCCCGCAGCGAAAGCCCCGGCTGCGAAAACCCCGGATGAAGAACCGGAAATCGAGGTGTTCTACACCTTCACCTGGCGGCCCAGGCGCCCCCATGCGCGCCGGGCGCGCGGCGATGGGGAGGGTGGCCAGCGCGCCGATGCCCGCCCGCAGGGCAAGGGCGGCAAGCGGCGCAAGCCACATGGCAAGCCCGGCGGCAAGCGCGAGCGCGACGAGATGAAGCCGAAGGTTTACAAGGCCGGGCCGGAGGCGGGAAAACGGGAGAAGAAGATCGATCCCGACAATCCCTTCGCCGCCGCGCTGATGGCGCTGAAGGAGAAGAAATAGCCCCATGACGGAGCGGGGCGCGCCTCCCGTCCGCATGCGGGCCGACAAATGGCTCTGGCACGCCCGCTTCTTCAAGACCCGCAGCCTCGCCGCGGCGATGGTGAAAAGCGGCCGCCTCAGGCGCAATTCCGAGCGGGTAGTGAAAAGCGCCCAGCAGGTGGCGCCCGGCGATGTGCTGACCTTCCCGCAGGCCAGGCGCATCCGGGTGGTGCGTATCACCGCGCTTTCGCACCGCCGCGGCCCGGCAGCGGAAGCGGCGCTCCTCTATGAGGATCTGACCCCGCCCGACCGCCCCGAAAGGCCGCCCGCAGCCCCCCGCAAGGGCCGCCCCGCGCGCAACGATCGCCGCGCGGCGATTCGCCTCAAAACGGGCGAAGGCCCCGATTGCGGGCTTGAATGATCCGCGCCGGTGCAATAGCAAGCAGCACGGACGCGCATAATCCGACGCCTCAGCAACGGTGAGCCCATGACCTACTACGTCGGCGAGAACTGCATCGCCTGCAAATACACAGATTGCGTTGAAGTCTGCCCGGTGGATTGTTTCTACGAGGGCGAGAACATGCTTGTCATCCACCCGGATGAATGCATCGATTGCGGTGTCTGCGAGCCCGAATGCCCCGCCGATGCGATCCGCCCCGATACCGAGCCGGATGCGGAAAAATGGGTCGAACTCAATCGCAAATACGCCGAGCTGTGGCCGGTAATCACCGAGAAGAAGGATCCGCTGCCGGATGCCGAAGCGCATGATGGCGAGCCCGGAAAGCTGGAAAAATACTTCTCCCCCAATCCCGGCCCCGGTAGCTGAAAAGCGATTCGCACTGGCTTTGCCGAAGGTGCGATAGGGGCGCTCCGGGGAGGGTGATCCGGCCTTCATATCCGCCTGCAAGCGGCTGAATTTCCATGATAAATCCCTCCCGCCTTGGTTCAACGCTTTGAAAAGCCGTGAAATGGTGCTATATTGACGCTGTGTATGAGGACGCTGGACAGCATCGCGAGCGGGCCTTGCGCCCGCATTTTGTGTGAGGGCAATAGCGAAATGATCGGACGGGGCAACGCCGCCCCGCCTGTTTTTCTGTTGCCTGATCCTGCGCAATGCCATTCCCGGCCGTGACCTTGAGGCGCCCGAACGATGCGGGCAAGAAGGAAGAAGAAAGCATGAGCAAGAAGAAATACGATTTTCGCCCGAACGAATATGTCGTCTATCCGGCGCATGGGGTGGGGCAGATCGTTTCCATCGAGAAACAGGAAATCGCAGGCATCGAACTCGAGCTTTTCGTGATCGCCTTCGAGAAGGACAAGATGACCCTGCGCGTGCCCACCAACAAGGCCACCGAAGTGGGCATGCGCTCGCTCGCCTCTCCCGAAGAGGTGCAGAAGGCCATGGCCACGCTCAAGGGCCGGGCGCGGGTCAAGCGCGCCATGTGGTCGCGCCGGGCGCAGGAATACGAGCAGAAGATCAATTCCGGCGATCTGATCGCCATTGCCGAGGTGGTGCGCGATCTGCACCGCACCGACGAGCAGCGCGAGCAGAGCTATTCCGAGCGCCAGCTCTACGAGGCCGCGCTCGAGCGTCTGGCGCGCGAGATCGCCGCCGTTTCCGGCCAGGACGAGGCCACGGCCCAGGCCGAGATCTGCGATATTCTGGTTGCGCGCCGCGCCGCCTGAGCCAGGCCGCAAGCACCGGCTTGCGAGGCCGGCCAGGAACAGAAAGGAAAG
>JALVEX010000254.1 GCA_027030435.1 Paracoccaceae bacterium | reverse complement strand
GGTGTTTCGTCTTGACGCCGAGATCGTTGAGCGTGCGGATCAGCTCGAGCCCGCCGAGCACGCCGAGCACGCCGTCATACTTGCCCCCCGTGGGCTGGGTATCGAGATGGCTGCCCACATAGACGGGCAGCGCGTCCGGGTCCGTGCCCTCGCGACGGGCAAACATGTTGCCCATCTGGTCCACCCCCATCTCGAGCCCCGCCTCTTCGCACCACTTGCGAAACAGCGCGCGGCCCTCGGCATCCTCGTCCGTCAGCGTCTGGCGGTTGTTGCCGCCGGCCACCCCAGGGCCGATCTTCGCCATCTCCATGATCGAATCCCACAGCCGATCGGCATTCACCTTCATGTTCTCGCCGGGTGCTGGCATGGTCTTGTTCCTCCCTTTTTCATTCCTCTTCCGGCAGTGGCTCACTCGAGGTTCTTCAGCACCTCCGAGAGCTTGCCGAACAGTTCATCGATCTCGCCCTTGCTGATCATCAGCGGCGGCGAAAGGGCGATGATATCGCCCGTTGTGCGGATAAGCAGATCCTTCTCGTAGGCATCGAGGAAGGCCTGGAAGGCGCGCTTGGTGGGCGCGCCCTCGATCGGCTCGAGCTCGATCGCGCCGATCAGGCCCATGTTGCGGATGTCGATCACATGCGGCAGGCCCTTGAGCGAATGCACCGCATCCTCCCAATAGGGCGCGAGCGATGCGGCGTTTTCGAACAATCCCTCCTCGCGATATGTTTCGAGCGTCGCCAGCCCCGCCGCCGAGGCCACCGGATTGCCCGAATAGGTATAGCCGTGGAAAAGCTCGATCATGTGCTCGGGGCCCTGCATGAAGGCATCGTGGATGGCGTCCGTCGTCAGCACCGCCCCCATGGGAATGACGCCGTTCGTCAGCCCCTTGGCGCAGGTGATCATGTCGGGCATCACGTTGAAATGCTCGGCCGCGAAGCTCGAGCCGAGCCGGCCGAAGCCGGTGATCACCTCGTCGAAGATCAGCAGGATGCCGTGGCGCTTCGTGATCTCGCGCAGCCGCTCCAGATAGCCCTTCGGCGGCAGCAGCACGCCGGTGGAGCCCGCCATCGGCTCGACGATCACCGCGGCGATGGTATCGGCGCCATGCAGCGCCACGATATCCTCAAGCTCGTCCGCAAGTTCCGCTCCATGCTCGGGCTGGCCGCGGGTGAAGGCGTTCTTCTCGGGCAGATGGGTGTGGGGCAGGTGATCGACGCCGGTGAGAAGCGTGCCGAAATGGCGGCGGTTGTTGACGATCCCGCCCACGGAAATGCCGCCGAAATTCACCCCGTGATAGCCCCGCTCGCGGCCGATGAGCCGGGTGCGGCTCCCCTCGCCGCGGGCGCGATGGTAAGCGATGGCGATCTTCAGCGCCGTTTCCACCGATTCGGAGCCCGAATTGGTGAAGAACACATGCTCGAAGGGCTCGGGCGCCATGTCGCGCAGGGCGTTGGCCAGCTCGAAAGCCTTGGGGTGGCCCATCTGGAAGGCGGGGGCGTAATCGAGCTCCGTCACCTGCTTCTGCACCGCTTCGGTGATGCGCGGGCGGTTGTGCCCGGCGTTGCAGCACCACAGGCCGGCCGTGCCATCGAGCACCTTGCGCCCGTCGGCGGTGGTGTAATACATGCCATCGGCCGAAACGAACATCCGCGGCGCCTTCTTGAACTGCCGGTTGGCCGTGAACGGCATCCAGAATGCCGATAGATCGTTGGGAACGCTCTTGCGATCGGAAGCCATGTCCTTTCCTCCCTCTTGCGCCTGCCTTTCCGGCCCGGGCTTTGCCATGGATACGCTTTTGCGGTATGGTTTTACCAATTGGTCAGAAACACGCTAGCAGAGCCCGGCGGCCAGTCAAGCCTTTCCACGCCATGTTAGGCCCGCAAGCGACAGGACAGAAGCAGATTCCCGAGGCGGGACAATTTTTCTCGTGGCGTTTTTCCCGCCAGAAGATAGAAACACGGGCCACGGCCAAGGTAACGGTAGAGCCAGTGACAAGGAAACGCGCATGAACGACACGCCCTCCGAAAACACCGGGAAGACCACCCCGCCCAGAACCCGCATCCAGCAGAAGAATCGCAGGGCGATCATGGAAGCGGCGCTCGAGGTGTTCTCGCAATACGGCTTTCGCGGCGCGCGGCTCGATCAGATCGCCCAGACGGCCGGGCTCTCCAAGCCCAATCTCCTCTATTACTTCCCCTCCAAGGAAGCGATCCATACCGAGCTTCTCACCTGCCTGATGGATACCTGGCTCGATCCCCTGCGCGCGCTCGATCCCGCGGGCGATCCGCGCGAGGAGATCCTTGCCTACATGCGCCGCAAGCTCGAGATGAGCCGCGATTATCCCCGTGAAAGCCGGCTGTTCGCCAACGAGATCCTGCAGGGCGCGCGCCATATTCGCACGGCGATCAAGGGCGAACTCAAGGCGCTTGTCGATGAAAAGGCCGAGGTGATTCGCGGCTGGGCGGAGCGGGGCGCGATCGCGCCGGTCAATCCCCATCATCTGATCTTCTCGATCTGGGCCCTTACCCAGCATTACGCCGATTTCGAAGTGCAGGTGCGCCTGATCCTCGAAGGCCGCGAGGACGATCCCTATCCGGAAGCCGAACGCTATCTGGAAACGCTGTTTTCTCGGCTTCTGGCGCCTGAAAGGGCGTGAGCCGCGCGGAAACGGCGCCACCGCGAGACTGACCCCGTGCGCTGGCGGGGAAAAAAGATAAAATCCGCGGCACTTCCCGCTGGTGCATTAATCTCCTGGTAACCCCGCCGGCGCATCCTTCTCCCCGGTGGGGGTGCGATCAGGAGAAGGGATATGATTGTCCTTCCGATCCAGGCACCTGTGCAGGCCGATCCGCAGCAGGGCGCGCGCGCGCCGGCGCCCCCGGCGCCTCTTGTCGGCGCCAGTGCCGCGAGCGGGCAGGCGCGCAACGATCCGGGGCCGGGAAGCGGTGGCGGCAGCGCCGGCGGCGGGGCCATGGGCGGCAGCGGCGCGGCGCGCCGGGCCGGCGAAGCGCACCTGCGCGGCAAGCTCGCCCGCACAAGCCCCGAACCGAAATCCGAACCGAAACCCGTACCAAGGCCGGATCCCAACCGCCCGGCCGGCCCGCCCCCCGCCTTCGAGGCCAATCTTCTCGAGGTGGAGCGCGAAAAGCTGCGCGCGGGATATGATCCGGCGCAAGAGGCGCCCCAAACCCGCGAAGGGAGTATGCCCGATCGGGCCGGCCAGGCCCGCGCGGCGGCGGCATATGGAACATCAAGGGATTTGCAGCCGGCGGCGCGAAAACCGGGGGAACCGGAAAAAACGGAAAGGGAAGCACCGGAAGGCCCGGATAGCACCGCAGCCGCAGCCGCCCCGGATCAGCGCCCTGCGGAGCAGCATGAAACGGTGGCGCCGGCGGCGGCATCGCCCGAACCGCCAGCCGGCCACACCCCCTGAGCCGGCACCCCGGCCCCGGGATCCTCGCCCGACCGGCTTTACGGCCGGCCGGTTACCGCCATTCACTCGGCAGCGCAGCCGCTGCCGGGGTTGTTGGGATGGGTCGTCCAGTTGGCGTAATCCTTCTCCACCACCCGTCCGGTGCGCGGATCCACCTCGCCGGGCTTCAGCTCACGCATGGTGATGCAGCCCTCCACCGGGCAGACATCCACGCAGAGATTGCAGGCCACGCATTCCTCGTCCTTCACCGTGAACACCCGATCCTCGCTCATGGCGATCGCCTGGTGGCTGGTATCCTCGCAGGCGGCATAGCAGCGCCCGCACTTGATGCAGAGATCCTGATCGATCTCCGCCTTGGTGATGTAATTGAGGTTGAGGAACTGCCAGTCCGTCACATTCGGGACAGCACTGCCGATGAAATCATCGAGCTTCGCGTGGCCCTTCTCGTCCATCCATTCCGAAAGCCCCGCGATCATCTCCTCGACGATGCGGAAGCCATATGTCATCGCCGCGGTGCAGACCTGCACGCAGCCCGCGCCGAGCGCCATGAATTCCGCCGCGTCCTTCCAGGTGGTGATGCCGCCGATCGCCGAGATCGGCTTGCCGCGGGTTTCCTCGTCGCGCGCGATCTCGGCCACCATGTTGAGCGCGATCGGCTTCACCGCCGGACCGCAATAGCCGCCGTGAGTGCCCTTGCCGTCGATCGTGGGCTCGGGCGCCATCCTGTCGAGATCCACGGCGGTGATGGAATTGATGGTGTTGATGAGCGAAACGGCATCGGCGCCCCCGCGGAAGGCGGCGCGGGCGGGCTGGCGGATATCGGTGATGTTGGGGGTGAGCTTCACGATCACCGGCATGCGGGTGTTGGCCTTGCACCAGCGCGCCACCATCTCCACATATTCCGGCACCTGCCCCACGGCCGAGCCCATGCCGCGCTCGCTCATCCCGTGCGGGCAGCCGAAATTGAGCTCGATGCCGTCGGCGCCCGTTTCCTCCACAAGCGGCAGGATGCGCTTCCACGCCTCCTCCTCGCAGGGCACCATCAGGCTGACGACCAGCGCCCGATCCGGGTAATCGCGCTTCACCGCCTTGATCTCGCGCAGGTTCACCTCGAGCGGACGATCGGTGATGAGTTCGATGTTGTTGAGCCCGATCAGGCGGCGGTCGGGGCCCCAGATGGCGCCGTAGCGCGGCCCGTTCACATTGACGACGGGCGGCCCCGCCTCGCCCAGCGTCTTCCACACCACGCCGCCCCAGCCCGCTTCGAAGGCGCGGCGCACGTTGTATTCCTTGTCGGTCGGCGGAGCGGACGCCAGCCAGAACGGATTGGGGGATTTGATCCCGACGAAATTTGTAGAAAGATCAGCCATTTGCTCAGCCTCCCCTATGCCATCAGCGTGGCGTGAATATCTTCGGCGGCGTCGCGCCCCTCGGCCACGGCGGTCACCGTGAGATCATCGCCGCCGGAAGCGCAATCGCCCCCGGCCCAGATGCCTTCGGCCCCGGTGCGCCCGGCTCCCGTAACGGCGATCTTGCCGCCCGCGATCTCGAGCCCCTCGGGCGCGCCGAGGAGCGTCTGACCGATGGCCTTCATCACCTGATCGGCGCGGATGCGGAAGGTTTCGCCGGTGCCCACCAGCGTGCCCTCCTCCTCGCGCGTGTATTCGAATTCGGCTTCCCGCACCGCGCCATCGCCATGGAGCGCCACCGGGCGGGCATTGGTGATGATATGCACGCCCTTCGCCGCGGCGAGCTCCTGCTCGTAGGGGGAAGCGGCCATGCGCTCGCGCCCGCGGCGATAGACGAGGCTGACATTGAGCGCGCCCAGAAGCTTGGCCTGCACCGCGGCGTCGATCGCCGTCATGCCGCCGCCGATCACCACCACGTCGCGCCCGACAGGGACGCGCGAAAGATCCTCGGCCTGGCGCAGATCGGCGATGAAATCCACCGCGTTCACCACGCCTTCGAGATCCTCGCCGGCGATGCCGAGCGCGTTCACCCCCTGAAGCCCGATGCCGAGAAACACCGCATCAAAATCGGCCCTGAGCGCATCGAGCGAAAGCTCCTCGCCGAGGCGCTGCCCGTGCCTGATCTCGATCCCGCCGATGCGCATAAGCCAGGCCACCTCGGCCTGGGCGAAATCATCGGTGCTCTTGTAGGCGGCGATGCCGTATTCGTTGAGCCCGCCGGGCTTGGGGCGGAAATCGAACACCACCACGTCATGCCCCTTCATCGCCAGGCGGTGCGCGCAGGCAAGCCCCGCCGGCCCCGCCCCCACCACGGCAATGCGCTTGCCGGTGGGCTCTTCGCGGGTGAAGGGGTGGGTATTCTTCGCCATCAGGTGATCGGTGGCGAAGCGCTGCAGGCGCCCGATCTCCACCGGATCCTCCTCCGCATCCATGCGCACGCAGGCCTGTTCGCAGAGCGTCTCGGTGGGGCAGACGCGCGCGCACATGCCGCCGAGGATGTTCTGGCTGAAAATGGTGCGGGCCGCCGAATCCACCGATTTGGTGGCAATCTCGCGGATGAACATCGGGATGTCGATCGCCGTGGGGCAGGCCTCCATGCAGGGGGCGTCATGGCAGAAATAGCAGCGATCCGCCGCCACCGCCGCCTCATGGGCATCCATCGGCGGGTGCAGATCGGAAAAATTCTCCCTGATCGCATCCTCGGGCAGGCGCCCGGGCACGATCCCCGGTGTCAAAGGGCTGTTTGGCATGCGTCTTCTTCCCTGTTGGCATCGTTTGCTTTGTCGTCGTGGAGAAAGCCTGCCACAGGTTTCATTTTTTATCAATTGGTAAATTTAGCCATCTTCCTCCCACCCGGCATTTTTCGCCGGATATGCTTTCCTCCCCTCCTTCTGTTGCGTATAAAGCTGCAAATCCGCCGGCGGTGAGAAAGCCGCCAGCAAGGGCGGGGCAGCAGCGTTCGAGGAAGAAATGGCAAAAAAACCGGCAGACCAGACCGCAGACACGACCCGTGAATCCGATGTGGCCTTCATCAGGGCGCTTGCAGGGCTCCTCGATGAAAACGATCTGACCGAGCTTCAGGTGAAGCGCGAATATGGCGAGGGCGATCGCCTCACCGTGCGGGTGAGCCGCCAGCCTGCCGCCCCCGCGCCGGCCGCCACCGCGGCCCCGGCGCCGCCCCCCGCCCCTGCGCCCGCCGCCGCGCCCCAGCCGCCGACAGCGGCCGAATCATCCGCCCCCGCCGCGCCGCCCGAGGATCCCACCGCCCATCCCGGCGCCGTCACCTCGCCGATGGTCGGCACCGCCTATCTGCAGCCCGAGCCGGGGGCCGAGCCCTTCGTCACCGTGGGCAGCCAGGTGAAGGAGGGCGATACGCTCCTCATCATCGAAGCCATGAAAACCATGAACCCGATCCCGGCGCCGCATTCGGGCACCGTCCGGCGCATCCTCGTGGGCGATGGCGAGCCGGTGGAATTCGGCGCCCCCCTGATGATCATCGAATAGGGGCGCGGGGATGTTTGACAAGATCCTGATCGCGAACCGGGGCGAGATCGCGCTCAGAGTCGTGCGGGCCTGCCGCGAGATGGGCATCCGTTCGGTGGCCGTCCACTCCACCGCCGATTCGGACGCCATGCACGTGCGCATGGCCGATGAGGCGATCTGCATCGGCCCGCCGCCGAGCGACAGGAGCTATCTCTCGATCCCCGCGATCGTTTCGGCCTGCGAAATCTCCGGCGCCCAGGCGGTGCATCCGGGCTACGGCTTCCTTTCCGAAAATGCGAAATTCGTGCAGATCCTCGAGGATCACGACATCGCCTTCATCGGCCCCACCGCCGAGCACATCCGCATCATGGGCGACAAGATCACCGCCAAGGAAACCATGAAGGCGCTCGGCGTGCCCTGCGTGCCGGGCTCCGAGGGCGGGGTGGACACGCTCGAGGACGCGCGCCGCATCGCCGCCGAGATCGGCTTTCCGGTGATCGTCAAGGCCACCGCCGGGGGCGGCGGGCGGGGCATGAAGCTCGCGCTTGCGCCCGAGGATCTCTCCGAGGCCTTCCAGACGGCGCGCTCCGAGGCGAAGGCCTGCTTCGGCAATGACGAGGTCTATATCGAGAAGTATCTCCAGAAGCCGCGCCATATCGAGGTGCAGGTGTTTGGCGATGGCAAGGGGGGCGCGGTGCATCTGGGCGAGCGCGACTGCTCGCTCCAGCGCCGCCACCAGAAGGTGCTCGAGGAGGCGCCGGGGCCGGTGATCAGCCCCGAGATGCGCGCCCGCATCGGCCGGATCTGCGCCGATGCGGTGGCCGGAATCAATTATCGCGGCGCGGGCACGATCGAATTTCTCTACGAGGACGGCGAATTCTACTTCATCGAGATGAACACCCGCCTGCAGGTGGAGCATCCGGTGACGGAGGCCGTTTTCGGGGTGGATCTGGTGCGCGAGCAGATCCGGGTGGCCGAAGGGCTGCCCATGTCGTTCACGCAGGAGGATCTCGAGATGCGGGGCCACGCCATCGAGGTGCGCATCAACGCCGAGAAGCTCCCCGATTTCACCCCCTGCCCCGGCACCATCACCCAGTTCCACGCCCCCGGCGGGCTTGGCGTGCGCATCGACAGCGCGCTTTACGACGGCTACACCATCCCCCCCTATTACGACAGCCTGATCGGCAAGCTGATCGTGCACGGGCGCGATCGCCCCGAGGCCATCGCCCGCCTCAGGCGCGCGCTTGGCGAACTGATCGTGGACGGGGTGGAAACGACGATCCCGCTGTTCAAGGATCTGCTCGAGGAAGAGGCGATCCTGACGGGCGAATACGACATCCACTGGCTGGAAAAATGGCTGGCAGAGAAATACGCCTGACCCGCCCGCGCTCCGGCATCCGCCCGCGCCCCCGCCCGCGCTCCGGCATCCGTCCCCGGCCCGGCCCCCGTCACGGCCCCCGTCACGGCCCGGAAAGCTGCGGATGAGCACGGCCGGTATCGAGCCCGAAAGATTGCTCTCGGCCTATGCCGCCGGGGTGTTTCCGATGGCGGAATCGCGCGATGATCCGCGCCTCTTCCTGATGGATCCCGAACGGCGCGGCATTTTCGAGCTTGACCGCTTTCACATCTCGCGCAGCCTCGCCCGCCAGATCCGCAAGGAGGCCTTTGCCGTCCGCGTCAACACCTCTTTCGGCGCGGTGGTGGAGGCCTGCGCGGATCGCCCCCAGACCTGGATCAACGAACCGCTCTTCGATTTCTATGCCGCGCTGCGCCGCATGGGGATCGCGCACTCACTGGAAGTGTGGATGGAGGGGGAGCTTGCGGGGGGCGTCTTCGGCATCACGCTCGGCGGCGCCTTCTTCGGCGAGAGCATGTTTTCACGCCGCACCAATGCCTCCAAGATCGCGCTCGCCTATCTGGTGGACCGCCTGCGCGAGGGCGGCTTCACCCTGTTCGACACCCAGTTCATCACCCCCCATCTCGCCTCGCTCGGCGCGGTGGAGATCCCGCGCGCCGAATACCGCCGCCGGCTGAAGCGCGCCCTGGCGCGGCCGGCGGATTTCAACCGTCAGCGGCAGATCCCGCCGGGCTATCTGGTGGTGCAGCGCAATACCCAGACATCATAGCGGTGATGATCGAGCGCGTTCAGCGCCGGCGCGGAGGCGATCATCCAGCCGCGGAAATCCGGCCGCTCGTGGGCCGCTTCGGTGAGGGTGAGAAAGGCGAAGGCATCCCCCGCCGGGTTGCCCCCGGGATAGCGGCATTCGCGCAGCTCGATCCGAAGCTTGCCGAAGCGCGCCTCGCCCCCCGCGGGCAGCTCGATATCCTCGACCGTGCCGTTGAGCTTGTCGAGCGCGCGCAGCATGGCGCCCGTGCCGGTGGCCACATCCGCCGCCCGCAGCGGCAGAGGGGAAGCGAGAGCCAGCATGGCGGTTGCGGCAAGGCAGGGCAGCAGACGCTTCATCGCTTCCCCCTATTGCGCGGCGCCGGTGGCGGAATCGCCGGATGAGCCGCCCGAGGAGGTCACGAATTTCATCAGCAGCGAAATCAGGCTCACCGCGCCCTGGGTATCCTCGATTTCGTCGCCCGGCTCGAGGTAGAACAGCGATCCGCCGGGGATGATCTCGATGAAATTGCCGCCAAGGAGGCCCTCGGAGGCCACCACCGCGGCGCTGTCGTCTGGGATCTTCAGCCCCTCCTCGATCGAGAAGGTGGTATCGGCGCGGTAGGTTTCGGGGTTGAGGCGGATCTTCGTCACGGCGCCTATCTTGACGCCGGCGAGGCGCACGTCGGTGCCCACCGTCACGCCGTTGAGCGAGCGGAAGCTGGCCTGAAGCTCGTAATGATCCTTGCCCGCCGTGGTGAGGCCGGTGGACTGGCGCGCGTAGATCGCGAAGGCCAGAGCGGCCAGGATGACGATCCCGCCCGCCACGATCTCACGCATGTTCGCTGCCATGATCCCTGCGCCTCCCGCCTTGGCCGGCCCGCTCCGCGCCGGGGCCTATTCCGGCCGCCAGGCTTCGTAATCCTGCCATTCCTTGGGGTGGGCGCGCAGGATGGAGCCGGCGGGCGCATAGGCCTCGGGCGTGCCGGTGCGGTTGGGCACATGGGGTTTTTCCCAGGGCTTGTGCGCGAGCGGCTTTTC
>JALVEX010000253.1 GCA_027030435.1 Paracoccaceae bacterium | reverse complement strand
GGCCGAATATAAGGCGCAATTCGGCAAGCGCCGCGGGCTCGATTGCATGCAGGGTCTGCGGGCCCAGATAGAGGCTTTCGGCGGGGGCGCCCTCTGCAAGCAGGATTTCGTGCCTGTCCATCAGGATGTGATAGTAGGTCATGTCAGCGGTTGCGGGTGCCGCGTCTATGCCTTCGATCGCGATCAGGTCCTTCGCGGGGGCCAGAACCTCGCGCATGCCAAACATCCGCTCGGCGATCGGGGAGCACAGCATCAAGCGGTGATGGCGTGAAACCATGAGATCGCGCAGGGGCAGGCCGTTGCCCAATGCGCCTTTTGCGATCCTGATCGGAGCAAGCGCCGGATTTTCCCGCACTTTCGAGGCCGGACAGCTGCGCGCCCAGATCCAGCGGATTTTCTGCATGCCGCTGTCTTTGGTCATAATCCGATCGCCGGGGCGCAGGTGTTCTATCAGGCGGGGGCCTGCGGGTGTTTCAAACAATGTGCCTTTGGTGAAACAGATATTCGTGGTGCCCGGTGTCGGGGTGGAGCTGTTGTCGAAAACATCCGCGCCGTCAGGCGAACGCTGGATGGAGAACCCGTCGTTGTCGGTGCCGAAATCTTCGCCCGCGCCGACGCGCGTGGCCGTGGGAGAAAAACCGGCATAGGTCGCCGTCGGATCGTCCAGCGGATCGCCGTTGAATGTGGCCTGGATGTATTCGTCGTTCGTCGGATCATAGACGACGATGTTGTCGCCGCCGTTGTTGATCAGAGGAGAGCCGCGCCCCGCATCGAAGAACAGATCATCCGGCCCGCCTGTCGGCAGGCTGCCGCCCGCCTGAACCCCGGCCATGACCATCGCATGCGCGCCCGGCTGCAAGATGGTGCCTGGCGGGAAGGTGAACCAGTTGCCGACGCCCTGATCCCACAGCTGCACCCCCGAAATATCGATTGCGGCATTCGAGGTGTTCAGGAGTTCTATGAATTCATCTGTCGATGCGGCGGTTCCGTTACCGTCCGTATCGAAATTGTTCGCACCGTTCGGGTCCACAAGAACCTCGTTTATCACGATGCCGCCGAGGAGTTGGTCTGCCATACTCTTTAGCTCTTCCGATACGTATCAGGCCGGGGCCATTGTCGGGTGGCCTGGCCCGGATGTTAGGGCATGGGGGAGCAACGGTCCATGGGAATGATCGGCAATGATCCCGGAGTGCGGAAAACCTGGTGCCCGAGGCGAGACTCGAACTCGCACGGTATTGCTACCGGGGGATTTTGAATCCCCTGCGTCTACCATTCCGCCACTCGGGCCACCGCTGGCCGGTGTAGCCCCATGCCCCGGGGGCGTCAACCGCGCGCCCGTGGGCTGCGGGCAGGATGCCTCCGGCGGGGATATTTACAGGACCAGTGATGACAGGCGCGTTCCCCCCTGAACGGCGCCGGGGCGCGGCCCTGCTCAGGTGCCGGCAAACATCACGCCCACGAGCCAGAGCGTGATCCCCGGGAAGGCCACCAGGATCACCACCCGCACCAGATCGGAAAGCACGAAGGGCGCCACGCCCTTGTAGGTCCTGACGATCGGCACGTCGCGCGCCAGCGAATTGATGATGAAGAGATTCATCCCCACCGGCGGCGTGATCAGCCCCACCTCGACCACGATCAGCGCCAGGATGCCGAACCAGATCGCGGTGCTTTCGGCGTCCAGCCCGAAATCGAGCGCCTCGATCACGGGAAAGAAGATCGGGATGGTAAGGAGGATCATGCTGAGGCTGTCCATTACGCAGCCGAAGACGAGATAGAAGATCAGCATCAGGGTGAGCACCATGGTGGGCGAAAAACCCTGCGCCATCACCCAGTCGGCCAGTTGCTGGGGGGCCTGGGTGAAGGCGAGGAAGGAGTTGAACATCTGCGCGCCGAGGATGATGAAGAAGATCATCGCCGTGGATTGCGCGGTGCTGAGGATCGATTCGAGGAAGCCCTTCCAGGTGAGGCCGCGCGTCATGATGCCGTAGATGCCGGTGGCCACGGCCCCCACGGCCGCGCCTTCGGTGGGGGTGAAGAGCGCCTGCACGCCGGGTTGCACCCAGTTCCAGTCGGCGGCGATGCCGCCCATGACGAGGCCGAAGATCACCACCACCGGCCAGATGCCGAGGAGCGTGCGCAAGCGGTGGCCCCAGGGCACGCGCGGCGCGAGGCTCGCCGCATCGGGGCGAAAGCGCACGTAGAGCGCCACCGTCAGCATGTAGCCAAGCGCGGCGAGGATGCCGGGCACCATGGCCGCGATGAACATCTTGACGATGTTCTGCTCGGTCAGGATGGCGTAGATCACCAGGATCACCGAGGGCGGGATGAGGATGCCGAGCGTGCCGCCCGCGGCCAGCACGCCGGTTGAGAGCGCATCCGAATAGCCCCGCTTGCGCATCTCCGGCAGCGCCACCTGCCCCATGGTGGAGGCGGTGGCGAGCGAGGAGCCGCAGACAGCGCCAAAGCCCGCGCAGGCGCCGATCGCCGCCATCGCGAGCCCGCCCCTGCGGTGGCCCAGCCAATCGCTCGCCGCTTCGAACAGCGCAGCCGACATCCCCGATTTGGTGGCAAACTGCCCCATCAGAAGGAACAGCGGCACGATGGAGAGCGAGTAGCTCGAGAAGGTGTCGTAGCTGAGCGTCTTCAGTTGCGAGAGCGGCCCCGAGGCGCGCCCCGTCACGATCCATGTGCCGATGAAGCCCGTCACCCCCATGGCCACCCCGATCGGCATGCGCAGGAAGATCGCCAGCAGCATCAGTCCGAAGGCGATCAGCGCCAGTTCGAGCCCGCCCATCATCCGCCCTCCTGCCCGGCGATCGTCCAGTTGAGGGCGCGCCAGACGGTGTAGAGCGATGTGACGAAAAAGAGGAATGCGCCGATCAGGCAGAGCCCGAAGGGGATCCACATGGGGATTTCAAGCTCATAGCTCGTCTCGGCGAAGAAGGGCTTCGGGCCGAAGCCGAGGAAGGCGCGCAGGGGCTCTGCGCCATAGGGGAATTTCTCGCCAAAGCCGAGCCAGAGCCGCCACAGGATGATGAAGGCGGCAATCGCGATCAGGGTATCGCCGAGCAGCCCTAGGAAGGCGCGCGCGCGCGCCGGCAGGGCGGAGACGAATATATCCACCGTCACATGGCCGCGGCGCAGCTGCGCCAGCGGCAGGAAGGAAAAGACGGCGATGGCGCAGCCGATCTCGACGATCTCGAAATCGCCCTTGATGGGCCCGAGCCCGAAAGGCAGCAGCGCCCGCCCGATGATCGAGGCCACCGTCACCACGGCGATGATGGCGAGGATGAACCCGCCGAAATAGGCCAGCCGGCGATCGATCCGTTCGAGCCGCAGGCCGATCCTGCGCTCGAGCGGCTTGGCAAGCCCCCTGTCCTGCGGCAATGCCAGTGTCATCTTCTTCCCTTTCCCTTCATTTTCCTTCGCCTCCTTAGCGCATGCCGCGATTTCCCTTCGCATTCATTCAAGAGCGCCCGCGCCCGGCGTGGAACCTTCCCACACCGCGCCTTGCGGCACGATCGCCGGGCGGGCGTTCAGCGCCGCCACGTCCATGCCGGCGGTTTTCTTGTAGCCGTCGGCAAAGGCCTGGCGCTCGGCGCGGGGCATCACCGCCTCGATATCGTCAAAGCCCCCGGGCGCGCGCTCGGCGACGATATCGAGGATGCGGTCCGGCCCGTCGCCGCGATTGGCGAGCACCACGGCGTTCACCTCATCGCGGCGCGCCGCGTCATAGGCGGCGAGGGCCTCTGGGGTAGGGCCGTGCTCCAGCATGAGGCGGGTCAGGATGCGGGCATCCACGATCGCCTGGCTGGCGCCGTTGGAGCCGATCGGATACATCGCATGCGCCGCGTCCCCCATCAGGGAGACGCGCCCGAAGCTCCAGCGTGGAAGCGGATCGCGATCGACCATCGGAAATTCCCAGATCCCCTCGGCGGCCGCGATCACGGCGGGGATGTCGAGCCAGTCGAAACGCCAGCTCTCGAAGCGGTGGGCGAAATCTTCGCGCCGGCCGGGGCGGTTCCAGTTCTGCGGGCGCCAGTCGTGATCCTCGGGCCGGGCGAGATCGGCGATCCAGTTGATCAGGCTGCCGCCATCCTCGAGATCGGCAATCGGATAGCAGACGAACTTGCAGGCCTTCGTGCCCGCCATGGCCATGCTGCGCCCGGTGAGGAAGCGGGGGCCGCGGGTGATGCCGCGCCACATCACCGTGCCGCCCCAGGAAGGCGGGCCCTCGTCGGGGTAGAGGCGGGCGCGGATGGTGGAATTGATGCCGTCGGCGCCGATCAACACCGCCCCCCGCGCGCGCCCGAGCGCCCGGCCCGTTCCGCGCTCCTCGAGGCTGATCTCGATGCCGTCCTCGCCCTCCTTCCAGCCGCTCACGGCCGCCCCGAGGCGCACCGCATCCGGCCCCGCCTCGTCAATCAGGCGCTCGAGAAGCAGCATCTGCAATGCGCCCCGGTGGATCGAATACTGCGGCCAGCGATAGCCCGCCGCGCGCCCGCGCGGCTCGCGCCAGATCTCTCGGCCCTGCGGGCTGAAATAAACGACCTCGCGGGTGCGCAGCCCGATCCGATCGAGATCCTCCGCCAGCCCAAGATCGTGAAGCTCGCGCACCGCATGGGGCTGGAGATTGATGCCGACGCCCAACGGGCGCAGCGCCCCCACCGCCTCGAACAGGCGGAAGGGAACGCCCGCGCGCTGCAGGCTGAGGGCGAGCGTCAGCCCCGCGATCCCGGCTCCGGCGATCAGCACCGTCATCTCGCTTCCGTCCTTTCGGGTGGCCATGAAAGGCACCGCGCCGCCCGCAGGAAACCGGAGCGGCGCGGGCCGTTTCGCATCAGGGGATCACTGATCCGAGTATTTCGCCACCAGCGCGCGGGCGTCCTTCACCATATCGGCGCCGGGCAGCCCCTTGGCGGTGACCTCCTCGATCCAGGCCTTCGTCAGATCCTCGCCGATGGCGCGGATCTTGGCGGTGTTTTCCTCATCGAGCACCACGATCTCGTTGCCGCGCTCCTCGACGATCTTGCGGCCGATCTTGTCGCCCTCGTCCATGGCGCGCCCGGCCCAGGCCGAGGCCTCGACGCCCGAATTGGCATCGATCACCGCCTTCAGATCATCGGGCAGGCGCTCATAGGCATCCTTGTTCATCGCCCAGATGAAATAGGTGTTGTAAAGCGCGCGATCGCCACCGATCTCGGTGTGGCTGTCGGCCAGCTCATGCACCTTGAGGGGCGGCACGATCTCCCAGGGGATCACGCCGCCATCGACGATCCCCTTGGAAAGCGCCTCGGGGAAGGCCGGCACGGGCATCCCCACCGGGGTTGCGCCGAGCGCCTCGAGAAGCTTGTTGGCCTGGCGCGAGGGCCCGCGCAGCTTCAGCCCCTGGAAATCCTCCACCTTGCGGATCGCCGGCCCCTTCTTGTGGATGACGCCGGGGCCATGCACATGCACCGCGATCAGATGCACGTCGCCGAAGCGGTCCTTCAGGTATTTCTGGGTGAAATCCCAGGCCGCGCGCGAGGAGGCCTCGGCCGACATGGAGGTCATGAACGGCAGTTCGAAGGCCTCCGCCTCGGGGAATCGCCCCGGCGTGTAGGCTGGGATGGCCCAGCCGCCGTCGATCACGCCATCGCGGATCTGATCGTAGAGCGCGGGCGGCTTGCCGCCGAGCTGCATCGCCGGATAGATCTCGATCTTGATGCGTCCGCCGCTGTCCTTCTCCACCTTCTCCGCCCAGGGCTTCATGAAGAACTTGGGCACCGAGCCTTTCGGCGAAATGAAGTGCTGAAAGCGCAGGGTGACTTCCTGGCCCATCGCGGCGCCTGCCGCGAGCCCGAGCGCCAGCGCACCCGCAAGTGCTGCCTTGAGTGTGAATTTCATGTCGTTTCCTCCCGTTTGTCGGCCCGTTGACGGCCCGTTTGCTGGCCTTTTGCAAGCATATGCAGGCCGGATGCTGGCAGATGCGCCCCATCCTGGCAAGTGGCCCCTTTGGCCGGGCTCCTTATCCATGCTTTGGTATGGTGCGCGTCATCCGCGCGCAGTATAACCGACCGAACGGTCGGTTTTCCAGAAAAATCTTCACCCCGGCGAAAGCCGCCGGGCCGCGCGCCGGCTGACGCTACAATTGCCGCGCGCCGAAGGTGTCGCATTCGGCGAGATCGCCGCTCTCGAATCCGCGGGCAAACCAGCGCATGCGCTGCGCAGAGGTGCCGTGGGTGAATGTGTCGGGCATGGGGCGGCGCCCGGCGTTGCGCTGCAGCGTATCATCGCCGATCCGGCGCGCGGCGTTCATCGCCTCTTCCACGTCGCCCGCCTCCAGCGAAGCGAATTTCTCCTGCGCATGGCGCGCCCAGATGCCGGCATAGCAATCGGCCTGCAGCTCGACACGCACCGAAACCGCATTGCTCTCGGCCTCCGGCAGGCGCTTCCTGATCGCCGTGGCCTTTGAAAGGATGCCAAGCTCATCCTGCACGTGATGGCCGATCTCATGCGCCACCACATAGGCGGCGGCGAAATCGCCCTTGGCGCCCATGCGCCGCGCCAGAGTGCTGAAGAAGGCGGTATCGAGATAGACCTTCCGATCGAGCGGGCAGTAGAAGGGGCCGGTGGCCATGTTCGCCCCGCCGCAGGGTGAGCGCGTGGCCCCGCTGAACAGCACAAGCGTTGCCGGCCGGTAGGGCTTGCCGACCTGGCGGCGGAAGATATCGCTCCAGATATCTTCCGTATCCGCCAGCGTCACCGCAACGAACTCGCCTGCCGCCTTTTCCTCCGCACTGAGCGCGTCCGTGCCGCTCCGCGGAGAAGGGCCGGAAGTGCCGAGATCATCAAGAAGCGGGCTCACGTCCACCCCGAGGAAAAGGCCGATGACGATCACCAGAAGCGCGCCGATGCCGCCGATCTTCATGCCGCCACCGCGCAGGCTGCGGCGATCCTCGATATTGCGGCTCTGGCGCCGCCCTCTCCATCTCATCTCGTTACCCCCTCGAACCGGACCATGAAAAAATCTGCGTCAGTATAGCCACATGCCGGGCGGGATAAACCCCGCGCGGCGCCGGAGCCCTTGACCACCCGCCCACACTTGCGGCAAGAGCCCCGAAAACAGGCGCGCCCATGATCCGCAAGCTCTATGACTGGACGATCTCCCTCGCCGAGAGCCGCCACGCGCTCTGGGCGCTCGCCTTCGTCGCCTTTGCGGAAAGCTCCTTCTTCCCGATCCCGCCCGATATCCTGATGATCCCGATGATCCTCGCCCGCCCCTCGCGCGCCTTCCTGATCGCGGGCGTGGCGATGGCGGCTTCCGTCGCCGGGGGGCTCCTGGGCTATTACATCGGCGCCGGGCTGTTTGATACCATCGGCCGCCCTATCCTCGAATTCTACGGCAAGACGGACGCCGCCGAGGCCTTCGCCGAGCGCTTCAACCAATACGGCGCCTGGGCGGTGCTGATCGCGGGCGTCACCCCCTTCCCCTACAAGGTGATCACCATCACCTCGGGCTGGACGGGGCTTGATCTCACGGTATTCATGATCTCGAGCGTGATCGCGCGCGGCCTGCGCTTCTTCGTCATTGCCGCGCTCCTGTGGAAATTCGGCTCACCAATTCGTGATTTCATCGAGCGCCGCCTCGGGCTGGTGTTCATCCTCTTCGTGGTGATATTGATCGGCGGTTTCTTCCTCGTGAAATACATGTAAGGGATATCAGCAGCATGACCCGCAAAACAGCTCTCCTCCTCGCCACCCTCGGCTCCGCCGCGCTGCTCCTTGGCGCGCTGGCGTTCCAGTATATCGGCGGGCTTGCGCCCTGCGAAATGTGCCTCTGGCAGCGCTGGCCGCACGCGGTGGCGATCGGCGCGGGCGTGCTTGCGCTTTCCATGGAGCGGGGCAGGCTCCTGCCGCTGATCGGCGGGATCGCGGCGCTGACGACCGCCGGCATCGGCCTCTACCACACCGGCGTGGAACGCGGCTGGTGGCAGGGGCCGACAAGCTGCACCGGCGGCGGCGGAATCGGCAAGGTGAACACCGATCAGCTCCTGGATCAGATCATGCAGGCGCCGGTGGTGATGTGCGATGAGGTGGCCTGGGAGATGTTCGGCCTTTCCATGGCGAGCTACAACGCCATCGCCTCGCTGATCCTCGCCGGCTTCTGGTTCATCGCCTGGAAGAAAAGCTGAAATATCAGCCTTCTGAGCGGCGAACCTCATCCATGAAACGGCAGCGGATCTGGACCGGATCCATACCGATCACCGGCACCTTGCGATTGCCGGGGGCGATCTTGCAGATGATGACCGTCATCGCGCCCCCGCGCAGTGCCGCCGCGAGCGCCCCGGCCAGCCCCGCGCCGGCGCATTCCACCACGTTTTCCACCCCGCAGGCGCGGGCAACGGCCGCAAGATCGGTGCGCCCGGCGGTATGGGTGGGCTGATCGCCGGTGGAACCGTAGCTGGCATTGTCGAGGATCAGCAGGGTGAAGTTCGGGGCCGGATTGCTGGCGATGGTGGCGAGCGTGCCGAGGCTGGTGAGCACCGCCCCATCGCCCTCGATCGCCAGCACCGGGCGGGGCTGGGCCAGCGCCAGCCCCAGCCCGATCGCCGCCGCCTGGCCCATGCTGCCCAGCATGTAGAAATTGCCGGGGCGATCGGCGATCGCGCAAAGCTCCTGGCTGGGCGCGCCGATGTTGCAGATCACCAGTTCGTGTTTCAGCACATCGGCCACGATCTCCAGCGCCCCGGCGCGCGTCATCTCCGCCGTCATGGCTGATCCCCCGTCCAGAAGCCCGCGTCCATCAAGACCGCCACAGGCTTCGAAATGGTGAAGGCATGGGCGAGGATGCCCGGCAGTTCCGCCACATCGCGCGGGTGATGGAAATGATATGTCGGCACATGAAGCTGGGCCAGCAAGGGCTTGGTGTGAATGGCCATTTCCGCCTGACACGCCACCGCCTCCCCCACCTCGCCGCGATAGCTTATCAGCATCGGCAGCGGAAGCCGGTAGAACTGGATCAGGGTGGCGAGCACATTCACGCTCACGCCAAGCCCGGTGTTCTGCATCACCATCACCGGGCGCAGGCCGCCGAGATACGCGCCGGCGCAAAGGCCCATGCCCTCGTCCTCGCGCGTGGCGGGCAGATGGCGGATGCGGGGCGAGGCCGCGAGCCCGGCGATCACGCCCGCTAGCTGCTTGCAGGGCACGGAAGCGGCAAAGCCGATGCCGGCGGCTTCGAGATCGCGCAGGATCGTCTTGCTCTGCATGCGGGCGGTCCCCCTCCCCTCCGCTGGACATTTGCCGCAAGGCTATCCCGCGCCGGGCCGGGCGGCAAGCGCCCGCAGGCTCAGAGCCGCGAGGCGCGGCGGGTCGCGAGCAGCAGGCTGGTTTCGCTGCGGATCACGCCGGGGATGCGGCGGATGCGGGCCAGCACGGCATCAAGTGATTCGAGATCCTCGGTGCCGATTTTCACGATCATGTCCCACCGCCCGTTGGTGGCGTGCACCGCCTGCACCTCGGGGATGCCGAGCAGCTGGCGGCGGATGCGATCGCTGCCCTGGCCTTCGATCGCGAGCATCATCAGCCCACGCACCGGCGCCTCGCGCGCATCATTCTTCAGCACCACCGTGAAGCCGAGGATCTCGCCCTCGTCCTCGAGGCGCGAAAGCCGCGCGCGCACCGCCGTGCGCGACAGCCCGACAAGCGCCGAAAGCTCGGAAAGCGAGGCCCGGCCATCGCGCCGCAGGGCGGCGATCAGCTTCTGATCGATTTTATCCATTTCGCAATCATTAACCTTCATTTCGAATAAATTGCTGCCGTAATGTGCATTATAGCGCCTCGAAAGCGTCCGATCCAGAGGCGATACTCCTTCCGAAACCGAAGGAGAGCGGGATGGACAGGAAGAAATGCCTTCTGATCGGCGCCCCCATCGACAGCGGAAAGCGCCGGCGCGGCTGCATGATGGGGCCCGATGCGCTGCGCGTGGCGGGGCTGGAGGCGGCGATCGCGGATCTCGGCATCGAAACCATTGACCGCGGCAATCTCGCGCCC
>JALVEX010000252.1 GCA_027030435.1 Paracoccaceae bacterium | reverse complement strand
ATCCGAGCGCAGCGCCTCGGCCCTGGCGCGGGTACGGTTGGTGAGGCGGATCTCGCTGACACCTGCCTCGATCAGCGAGGCGATCACGGCACGCGCCGCCCCGCCGGCACCGATCACCGCTGCCGGGCCTGCCTTTGGATCCCAATCCGGGAGATTCTGATGCAGATTTTGCAGGAAACCGTAACCATCCGTGTTATCCGCATGAATGCTGCCATCTTCACGAAAGATCAGGGTATTTGCCGAGCCTATCAGAGCCGCGCGATCCGTTACCTGATCGGCCAGCTCAAGCACCGCTTCCTTGTGGGGGATGGTGACGTTTACCCCGACGAAACCCATCTTCGGCAATGTCTTGAGCACCTCGGCAAGATCCTGATGAGCGATCTCCATCGGGATGTAATGGCCCTTGATCCCGTAAGTTTTCAGCCAATGGCCGTGCAGCGCGGGCGATCTGCTGTGCCCGATCGGCGAGCCGATCACACCGGCAAGCGGTATTTTCACGCTGCTCATGATTCAATCACTCCCCGGACAGCCAGAAAATCCAGAAGCGGCAGAAGCGGTAATCCGAGCACGCTGAAATAATCTCCATTCACCTCCCGAAACAGCCGCACACCTTCCTCTTCCAGCTTGTAGCATCCTACCGCTTCGCGAATACTATTCCAGTTTCTTTCGATGTAATCATGAAGATATTCATCCGAAAAATCCCGCATGTGCATCCGCACCACGCCAACATGCCGCCATTGCGCCTCGCCCTGGTGATAGACAACGGCAGCGCTCAGAAGCTGGTGTGCCTGGCCACGAAGGCGTTTGAGCAGGGCGATGGCTTCTTCCTTCGTCTCGCTTTTAGCCACGGTTTCACCACGAAATGCGAGCACCTGATCGCAACCGATAACAAGAGAATCAGGAAATTTCCCGGAGATCTTTCGCGCCTTGGCCTCGGCCAGTGCATCTGCCAGATCATGGGCCCCGGCGCCTTCTGCCTCAAGCGCATGGCGCAGCTCTTCCTCATCAATACGCGCCGGAACGGCACGAAAATTCACGCCGGCATTTCTGAGAAGATCGGCACGGATCCGCGATGCGGAAGCCAGAATGATCGGTGAGTTCATGTGCATTACCCTGTGGGAAAAGACCGCTGAACAAGCGGGATGAAATTATGCCTTTCGCCCGTCATGCCCGGGTGTGTTGATAAACGTAGCGGCTCATGGATGTCACCTTCTTCTTTTCTACAGTTGACAAGGAAAAGAAAGGAACCGGGGACATTTCGGTTTATCCTTGGTTATCCCGAGAATTATACACTGATGTTCATGATCAAGCACCAGTGATGGTTGATTTTGTTAATTCCATCCTCGTTATCCACAGGGTGTGGACAAGTTTATGTTCACTTTGGATAACTCATGAATAAAACAATAATCCCCGGAAATCCGGCACACAACAACAACATTTCCTTTTTCAATATACTTGAATAGAAGAGTCCGAAACCGGAAGGCGGGAAATCATGTCGGAACTCCTCCCTGATCTTTACCCTTGGATCAAATCTCTCCATATCGTTTCCGTGATCTCATGGATGGCTGGGCTTTTCTATCTGCCGAGGCTTTTCGTCTATCACGTTGAATCCGTCATGCCCGAAAGCGATACATATTCCCTATTTCTGAAAATGGAGCACAAGCTTCTGAAGGTGATCATGACCCCGGCCATGATCGCCAGCTGGATTTTCGGCCTGATGCTGGTGGCAACGCCCGGAATTGTCGATTGGTCGCAGGTCTGGCCCTGGATCAAGGGCGCGTCCGTCATCGGGATGACGGTATTTCACTTCTGGCTTTCACGGCGGCACCGTGATTTCAAGGAGCTGAGAAACACACTTTCCGGGCGCGATTACCGGATGATGAACGAGGTGCCGACGATCCTCATGCTTCTGATCGTGTTTTCGGTGGTTCTGAAATTCTGATGATCGTCGCATGGTGATTGACTCACCTCTCCTGCCCACCTAAATAAGGCGGGAAGGGCCGTCCGGCTCCGATCTTTTCCATGAAAATACCAGACACGCGGCCAGCCCGCAGGATACCTCAATGACAGAACAGCGCCTGAACCTTGCCGATCTCAAGGCAAAATCCCCCAAGGAATTGCTTTCCATGGCCGAAGATCTCGGGATCGAGAACGCTTCGACCATGCGCAAGGGCGATATCATGTTCGCCATCCTCAAGGAGCGTGCCGAAGAGGGATGGGAAATTTCCGGCGATGGCGTTCTGGAAGTTTTGCAGGATGGATTCGGATTCCTGCGTTCGCCGGAAGCGAATTACCTGCCGGGCCCGGATGATATCTATGTTTCGCCGGACATGATCAAGAAATTCTCGCTTCGCACCGGCGATACGATCGAGGGCGTGATCCAAGCCCCGCGCGAGAACGAGCGCTATTTTGCCCTGACGAAGGTTTCGCAGATCAATTTCGAGGATCCCGAGAAAGCCCGGCACAAGATCAATTTCGACAACCTCACGCCGCTGTATCCCCAGGAGCGTTTCAAGCTCGAGCTGGACGATCCGACGGTGAAGGATCGCTCTGCCCGGATCATCGATCTCGTGGCGCCGATCGGCAAGGGCCAGCGTTCGTTGATCGTGGCGCCCCCGCGGACCGGCAAGACGGTGCTTTTGCAGAACATCGCGCATTCGATCGAGAAGAATCACCCCGAGGTCTATCTGATCGTGCTTCTGATCGATGAGCGGCCCGAGGAAGTCACCGACATGAAGCGCAGCGTGAAGGGGGAGGTCATTTCCTCCACTTTCGACGAGCCGGCCACCCGCCATGTGGCCGTGGCGGAAATGGTGATCGAAAAGGCCAAGCGGCTTGTTGAGCACAAGCGCGATGTGGTGATCCTTCTTGATTCCATTACCCGTCTCGGGCGGGCCTATAACACGGTCGTTCCCTCTTCGGGCAAGGTGCTCACAGGTGGGGTTGATGCCAACGCGCTGCAGCGCCCCAAGCGCTTCTTCGGGGCGGCGCGCAATATCGAGGAAGGGGGCTCGCTCACCATCATTGCCACCGCCCTGATCGATACCGGCAGCCGCATGGACGAGGTGATCTTCGAAGAGTTCAAGGGCACCGGCAACAGCGAGATTGTTCTGGATCGCAAGATTGCCGACAAGCGTATCTTCCCGGCGATCGACATCCTGAAATCCGGCACCCGCAAGGAAGAACTGCTCGTGGACAAGGCGCATCTGCAGAAGACATATGTCCTGCGGCGCATCCTCAACCCGATGGGCACCACGGACGCGATCGAATTCCTGCTTTCCAAACTGAAGCAGACGAAAACGAACGAAGAGTTCTTCGATTCGATGAATGCGTAACTTATTGTTGTATAACAATGAGTTAGAACGATATGGATACAATCTTCGCCATTGCGACGGCGCCGGGAAAAGCCGGAATTTCCGTGTTGCGGATTTCCGGGCCGAAGGCGATCCGCGCCCTGAAGGAGCTCGGCATCAAGCCCCCGCCCTGGCGCCTTGCGGGATTGCGCAAGATCCGCGATGCCTCAGGTGACGTGATCGACGAAGCGCTCGTTCTGACCTTCGAGAAAGGGAAGAGTTTCACCGGCGAGGAAAGCGCGGAGCTTCATCTTCACGGGAGCCCGGCGATCACGCGGGCGGTGCTTGATCAGCTAGGCAGGATTGAAGGGCTCCGGCATGCAGAGCCAGGGGAATTCACGCGCAGAGCGCTCGATAATGGCTGTCTGGATCTGGCACAGGTCGAGGGGCTTGCCGATCTTCTTGAAGCCGAAACGGAAGCACAAAGGCGGCAGGCCCAACGCGTGTTTTCGGGAGAGCTTGGCCGAAAGGCCGATGCCTGGCGTGAGCGACTGATCCGTGCAGCGGCGCTGATCGAGGCGACGATTGATTTCGCAGATGAAGAGCTTCCCGAGGGCGTGATTTCGGAGGCCCTTTCCATCCTGGAAAAAACTACGGCCGAGCTTGCCCGTGAGGCGGAGGGTGTGGCTGTGGCCGAGCGTATCCGGGAAGGCTTCGAGGTTGCCATTATCGGTCCGCCGAACGTCGGCAAATCCACACTTCTGAATGCCCTTGCCGGGCGTGAAGCGGCGATCACATCCGAAATCGCCGGGACGACGCGCGATGTCATCGAGGTGCGGATGGATCTGAAGGGGCTTCCGGTAACCTTTCTCGATACTGCCGGCCTGCGGGACACCGAGGATCAGATAGAGAAGCTCGGTGTGGAATTGGCAATGAAGCGCGCCGAGAGAGCTGACCTTAGAGTTTTTCTCGTTGAGGATGAAAACGATACTCTGCCCATCGATCCCGAAGACGGGGATTTGGTCGTACGTGCAAAATCGGATCTCCGGCCTGCCGAAGGGCTAGCCGTTTCCGGTCTTACGGGCGAGGGGATCGGGGATCTCACGGAGCGCATCATAAAAATTCTTCAGAAAAGAACACGGGGCGCAGCAACGGCCACACGACAACGCCACAAGCAAGCTATTGATGAATCAGTGAAATATCTAAGTGAGGCGTTCTCTCTTCTTTCCGATGAGAGGCAGGATATCGAAATCGCCGCAGAATCGGTTCGATCTGCTATAAGGAGCCTTGAATCCATCGTCGGGCGTGTAAATGTAGAACACTTGCTGGATGAGATCTTCAGCAGTTTCTGCATGGGCAAGTGAGGAATGTTTCACGTGAAACATCGCAATTTTGATGTCATTGTTGTCGGCGGCGGTCATGCCGGCTGTGAGGCGGCTCATGCAGCAGCACGGGTGGGAGCGCGCACGGCCCTCATTACGCTTTCGCGTGACGCTATCGGCGTGATGTCCTGCAATCCTGCCATCGGGGGATTGGGCAAGGGCCATCTTGTCCGTGAGATTGACGCGCTGGATGGCATCATGGGCCGCGTTGCCGATCGTGCCGGCATCCAGTTCCGGCTTCTGAACCGGACGAAGGGGCCGGCCGTTCAGGGCCCACGCGCCCAGGCAGATCGCTCTATATACAGAGCTACGATGCAGGAGGAGATGACAAGCCGGGAAAACCTCCAGATCATCGAATCCGAAGTATCGGAACTGTTGATTGAAGGGTCGGCCGTTACTGGGGTTCGGCTCTCCGATAGTTCGGAGATCTTCGCCGGGGCGGTCATTCTTACCACAGGCACATTTCTTCGCGGGATCATACACATTGGCAACAAATCGCTGCCGGGCGGACGGATGGGCGACAAGCCGGCAATCCGCCTTGCGGAGCAGATAGAAGACATGGGCTTTACTGTTGGGCGCCTTAAAACAGGGACACCGCCACGCCTTGCCGGCCGCTCGATAAACTGGGGGATACTTGAGGCACAGGCGGGGGATGACGAGCCGACGATGTTTTCCTTTCTTCACAGGGAACCATTCGTTCGCCAGATATCATGCGGCATTACGCACACGAACGAAAAGACCCACGAGATCATCAGGGCCAATCTTGCATCGTCTGCAATGTATGGCGGTATGATCGAGGGGATCGGCCCGCGGTATTGCCCTTCCATAGAAGACAAGATCGTGCGGTTCGCGGACAAGACCTCACACCAGATTTTCCTTGAACCTGAAGGGCTTGATGATGATACTGTTTATCCAAACGGCATTTCCACATCTCTTCCCGCCGAGATCCAGGAAAAATACGTCCACTCGATCAGGGGCCTCGAGAATGCCGTTATCCTTCAGCCAGGTTACGCGATCGAATATGATTATATCGATCCCAGAGCACTCAGGCAGACACTCGAAGTGAAGGACGTTTCCGGCCTGTACCTTGCCGGGCAGATCAATGGCACCACAGGCTATGAGGAGGCCGCAGCGCAAGGGCTTGTTGCGGGGCTGAATGCTGCGCGCTCTGCCAATGGGGGCGATCCGATCCTTTTCAGCAGGTCGGAATCCTATATTGGCGTGATGATTGATGATCTGACCACACGAGGCGTCAGCGAACCCTACAGGATGTTCACCTCGCGTGCCGAATTCCGCCTCAGCCTTCGCGCGGATAATGCTGACCAGCGCCTCACACCGAAAGGCATAGATCTTGGATGTGTTGGCACTCAGCGGAGGCGCAAATTTGAACGGAAAATGGATGTGTTGCAGAAAGTGAGGCGCGTATTGGATGAGGCGAGCCTCACCCCGCGCCAATTGCAAGAACAAGGTATCAGGATCCGCCAGGACGGCGGCAGGCGCGACGGCATGGCTGTTCTTTCTCTGCCCGGGATTGGCTTTGAAAATCTGGCGAGATTGATGCCCGAATTGCACGATACACCACCAGATATAGCGCGGCAAATCGAGAGGGAAGCCATATATTCCAATTATATCAAGCGCCAACAGCGGGATATAGAGGCTTTGGCGCGAGATGAATCGCACGAAATACCTGGTGATTTCAATTACCGATCCTTGAGCGGGCTCTCGAACGAGCTCCGCCTGAAACTCGAAAAGGTGCGGCCGACTACCCTTGGGCAGGCCAGCCGGATCGAGGGTATGACGCCTGCCGCATTGACGCTTATACTTGGCAGGCTTCGCCAAATGGAAAAGCGGCATAAGGCAGGATGAAGATTTCAAGCCCCGAGGAATTCGCGGAGGTTTTCGATGTTTCACGTGAAACAATCGATCGCTTGCAGATTTATGAAAATCTCCTGAAGAAATGGAATCCGAAAATCAACCTCGTTGCCCGGGGCACCTTGGGAGATGCCTGGGCGCGACATTTTGCGGATTCAGCGCAAATATCTGACATTGCGCCGAAAAATGCCAGATTATGGGTTGATATCGGCAGCGGCGGCGGGTTCCCCGGGGCGGTGCTGGCTATCGTTAACAAGGAAAAACGCCCCGATGCAAAACATTATCTTGTCGAGAGTGATAAGAGAAAGGCTGCGTTCTTGCGTACTGTTGCGCGCCAAACGGGGGCTGATTTCAGCGTATTCGATCAAAGGGCCGAGGATATCCCGCCTTTTGCGGCCGATGTCGTTACAGCGAGAGCTTTGGCACCATTGGAAACGCTTGTTGGCCTTGCCGCACGCCATCTTGCGCCGCGCGGTGTTGCGATATTGCCGAAAGGTGCGAATGTGGAAAATGAAATCGAAACAGCCCTTGCCTTATGGCGATTCGATCTGGAAAAGTTTCCGAGCGTGACGGATCCTTCCGCCGCCATCCTGAAGCTTGGAGATATACGGAATGCCTGACCCTGCAGGGCGCAGAGGCCCTAAAATCATCGCCATAGCAAACCAGAAAGGGGGGGTTGGCAAGACCACGACAACAATCAATCTTGGCGCCGCCCTCGCGCAGGAAGGTTTCCGTGTTCTTCTCGTTGATCTTGATCCCCAGGGCAATGCCTCTACCGGACTGGGAATTGAGCCGGAAGAGCGGGATCTGAATGTTTACGATCTGCTTGTCGGAGAAGCGGACCTGAAGGATATCATCAGGGAAACCGGGACGGAGCGCCTTCATATCGTGCCGGCCACCACGGATCTGAGCTCTGCGGATGCTGAGCTGATGGCCAGCAAGAAGAGAAGCTTTCTTCTGCACGATGCCTTGCGTCAGCCGTCAGTGAGGGAGGTTGACCCGGATTTCATCCTGATCGATTGCCCGCCCTCTCTCAATCTTCTCACGATCAATGCCATGGTCGCCGCGGATTCCCTGCTTGTGCCATTGCAAAGCGAGTTTTTCGCTCTGGAGGGGCTTTCTCAGCTCATGCTGACCAAGCGGGATGTTGCCCGGGCCGCGGGGCGAAACCTTCGCTATGAAGGCATCGTGCTCACGATGTATGACAGCCGAAACCGGCTTTCGCGCCAGGTCGAGGCTGATGCACGGGAGAATCTCGGGGATCTTGTGTTCAGGACGGTCATACCGAGGAACGTGCGCGTGAGCGAGGCACCTTCATTCGGGATGCCCGTGCTCGAATATGATCCAAACTCGAAGGGGAGCAAGGCCTATCGGGCACTGGCAAGGGAGTTGGCGGAGCGGAACAATCGCAAATTGAGAGAAAGGGAGGCCGCAAATGGCTGACAAGAAGCCGGAAAGGCGTGGTTTGGGGCGCGGGCTTTCGGCCCTCATGGCGGATGTCAGCCCGTCCAAGCAGGGTTATGAAGATGCGCCGGCGCGCCCGGCCGAAAGGCTCATCCCGATCGAGAAGATCACGCCCAACCCCGATCAGCCCCGGCGTGATTTTGATCAGGACGATCTGCGAGAACTGGCGGATTCGATCCGGGAAAAAGGGATCATTCAGCCCCTGATCGTCCGTGAAAAACCTGATAAATCAGGTGGTTATGAGATCGTCGCGGGGGAGAGGCGCTGGCGGGCGGCGCAGATGGCGCAATTGCATGAGGTGCCCGCCATCATTCGCGATTACAGCGATGCGGAAGTGCTGGAAATTGCGATCATCGAGAATATACAGCGTGCGGATCTCAATCCCGTGGAAGAGGCAAGCGGATATCGTCAGCTGATGGAGACGTTCGGGCATACCCAGGAAAAACTGGCCGAGGCGCTGGGCAAGAGCCGAAGCCATATCGCAAATCTCTTGCGCCTGCTCAATCTGCCGGAGGAGGTGCAGAGGTATCTTCGGGAAGGCCGCCTCACCGCCGGGCATGCCCGCGCGCTTGTTACGGCGGAGGATCCGGCCGAGATTGCGCGCGAGGTGATCCGCAAGGGGCTTTCGGTGCGTGAAACCGAGCGCCTGGTGAAGAGGCCGAAGGAGGATCGTAAGAAGCCGCAAAGGGAATCGGTGGAGAAGGATGCCGATACCCGTGCGCTTGAGGCGGATCTTTCCGCCAATCTCGGCATGAAGGTCTCAATCAATCATCGGCCGGACGGTGAAAGCGGAAGCGTCACCATTTCCTACAAGACGCTCGAAGAGCTCGACGATCTTTGCCGCCTGCTTTCGGCTAACCGCTAGGCCCTGCGCGGAACGGGCCAGATCATCTGTGTATCAGGGCGATTGGATTTCGCGCAGGATCGCATTCAGCAGAGGCCTTCCTTTCGCGGTTGCGCGCAGGCTGTCATCGCACACCGAAACGAGGCCCTGCTCCTGAAGCCTGTTCAGGCCGCTTAGCGAGATGCGGCCTCGGGAAAGTTTATGAAACCTTGATAAACTGATACCTTCCGTCAACCTCAGCCCCATCATAAGGTATTCCGTGGCCTGTTCTTCGGGTGAAAGTGGGCAGGCGGGTTTCTCCGGCGCCTCCCTTTTCAGGGCGGCTCTCAGCCAATGATCGGGCTGTGCGATGGCAACGGTTGCCTGTTTCTGCCGGTTCAGGGTCAGCCTGCCATGCGCACCCGGCCCGATGCCGGCATAATCGCCATAGCGCCAATAGATCATGTTATGCCGGGATTCTTCGCCGGGCCTCGCATGGTTTGATATCTCATATGCCGGGAGCCCGGCATTGTGGCAAAGCTCCTGGGTGATTTCATACATATCGGCCGCAAGATCCTCGTCGGGCAGATCGGAGAGCTTGCCGCGCCGGGCAAGGGCGCCGAAGGCGGTGTTTGGCTCTATGGTCAACTGATAGAGCGAGAGGTGATCGGGATTGAGGGAGAGCGCCTCGCCAAGCTCGGCCTCCCAAGAAGCGAGGCTCTGGCCCTGCCTCGCATAGATCAGATCAAAGCTCACGCGATCGAAAATCGATCGTGCCATCTCATAGGCGGCGAGAGCTTCGCGCGAATCGTGCAACCGTCCGAGGCGGCGCAGATCGCCATCACGAAGCGCCTGGACGCCCAGCGAAAGGCGGTTGACGCCCGCATCGCAATAGGCCCGGAACCGCCCCGCCTCGGACGATGTGGGGTTGGCCTCGAGCGTGATTTCGCAATCATTGGCAAAAGGCCAGGCCTGGGCGGCGGCATTGATGGTGGTGGAAACAAGCTCGGGATCCATCAAACTCGGCGTGCCGCCGCCGAAAAATATCGAATTCAGAAGCCGGGGCCCTGTTGCCCGGGCGATTCTGTCGATCTCGCCTACATATGCCTCGGCCCAGGACTCCTGATCGATCTCGGCTGCGACATGGGAATTGAAATCACAATAAGGGCATTTGGCCTGGCAGTAGGGCCAGTGGACATAAAGCCCG
>JALVEX010000251.1 GCA_027030435.1 Paracoccaceae bacterium | reverse complement strand
GGCGCCGAGCGCCCGGCGCGCACCATCACCTCGAACACCGCATCGAGCGCCGCCGAATCGGAGCTCCCCTGCGGAATGATCGGCTTGATATCTTCGGCCATCTCGCCGAAGGCGGAAGACGCCATGCGGATCTCGTGGCTCTTCATCCAGTTGATGTTACCCTTGAGCGTGTTGATCTCGCCATTATGGGCCAACATGCGGAAGGGCTGCGCGAGCCACCATTCGGGGAATGTATTGGTGGAATAGCGCTGGTGATAGATCGCGAAGGCGCTTTCGAAGCGCTCGTCGAGCAGATCGGGATAGAATTCCGCCACCTGCTCGGCCAGCATCATGCCCTTGTAGATGATCGAGCGGCAGGAAAGCGAGGCGATGTAGAGATCATTGATCCCGCAGGCCGCGGCGGCCTTCTCTATCCGGCGGCGGATCACGTAAAGCTCGCGCTCGAAGGTTTCCTCGTCCACCCCCTTGGAATTGGTGATCAGGATCTGCTCGATCTCGGGGCGGGTGGCATTGGCCTTCTCGCCCAGGCACTCCACATTCACCGGCACATGGCGCCAGCCGTAGATGCGGTAGCCCATGCGCAGCACTTCCGTTTCCACGATGGTGCGGCAGGTTTCCTGGGCGCCATGATCGGTGCGCGGCAGGAACACCTGGCCCACGGCGAGAAGCTGATCCTTCTCCGGCTCATGCCCGGTGCGGCGCACCTGATCGTAAAAGAATTCCACCGGGATCTGCACATGGATGCCGGCGCCATCGCCCGTCTTGCCATCGGCGTCGACGGCGCCGCGGTGCCATACGGCCTTCAGCGCATTGATGCCGTTTTCCACCACCTTGCGCGAGGGCTTGCCATCAATCGCCACCACGAGGCCCACGCCGCATGAGGCATGCTCATCCTCGGGCCGATACATGCCGTTCTCGGCCAGCCACTGGCGCTTTTTCGTCTCTGTTTCAGCCCAATTCGCATCAAAGCTCATGGTCGTGCTCCTTCATGGCGTCTCGCTGCGGCAAGGCCGAGAGGGTGGCGCCGCAATCATATTTCGGGGTATTTGCAAGGAAGCCTTCCTCGCCGGGATAACTGAATTCCACCGGGGAATAATCATCGGTGCGCTTGCCATATTCATCTTCGCGGGTTTCGATGCCGCCGAAGAATATCCTGTAGCGCGGGCTTACGAACTGCCGCCCGCTCACCTTGTACGCGCCCATGCCGGCGCTGTTGCTGACGGAATAGGCGAATTCCGTCCTGAACAGGGTTTCGCCATCGATTTCGATGCTTTCACCGGTCAGCCGGTCAAACCCGGTTATCCTGACATTCCCGATCTGCTGCCCGGAAAAGAGGATCGCTTGGGTAAATGATGTGCTGTCCGCGCCGGTTTCGAGAAGCTCGGAAAGGCTGGCCGGATCTTCCTCTGGGGCAATCAGTATCTCGCGCAGATGATCCTTCAGCCTGTAAGTCTCGAGCCAGCGAAATTCCGCGTCCGTCCTTTGCAGCGTAGCCGGGCCGGTGTCGTCGATCGTGAGGCTCCATTTCTGGCCCTCGGGATCGCCGTCACAGCGCCAGTGATGGGTCACGATACAGCTTCGCGATTGCACCGTCAGAAAGGCGGTGCAGCCCGCAGGGGGGGTGAAGGCATTGCCTTTGAGGGCCGCCAGGGCGGATGCGGCCAGAAAGATGCTCGGAAACAGGAAATCAATCCGCATGTTCTGCACCCGCAAAACCGTCAATTTTCATGCGGTAGCACGCGCCGACCTCCGGGCCAGGATCACGGGCGGTGAAACGCACGGCGCCGCATAGGCATTCTCCGGTTCTGTCCATTCCTTGCTCCTTTCGTGCCAGCGCTGCCGGCATCCTGCACCGCTTCCCTTCCCGGCATCCCGCTCACGGCGAACGCGATGCCTCCTCCCTTACTCGGCCGCCATCCTGGCGCTCCGGGAAAGATATTCGAGCATCGAATCCGCTGCGTCGCGGCCATCCTTGATCGCCCACACCACGAGGCTCGCCCCACGCACGATATCGCCCACGGCGAACACGCCGGGGATCTTCGTCATGTGCGTGCGGTAATCCGTGAGGATCGTGCCCCAGCGGGTAACCTCGAGCGCCTCCTCCTGCCAGAGCGTGGGCAGATCCTCGGGCAGGAAGCCGAGCGCGAGGATCACCAGTTCGGCCGGCTCGGTGTAATCCGCACCTTCGATCACCTCGGGGCTCTGGCGGCCGGTGGCATCGGGGGGGCCGAGGCGCATCTTCTGCACGATCACCCCTTCCACCGGATCGCCCCTGAAGCCCTTCGGCGCCGTCAGCCAGACGAATTCGACGCCCTCTTCCTCGGCGTTCTGCACCTCGCGCTGGCTGCCGGGCATGTTGGCCCGGTCGCGGCGATAGAGGCATTTCACACTTTTCGCGCCCTGCCGGATGGCGGTGCGCACACAATCCATCGCCGTATCGCCGCCGCCGATCACCACGACCCGCTTGCCCTCGGCGTTCAGCTCGCCGCTTTCGAATTCGGGCACCCTGTCACCAAGATTGACGCGGTTGGACGCGGTCAGGTAGTCGATCGCCCTCACGACCCCTGCCGCGCCCACGCCCGGGGCCTGCAAATCGCGTGACTTGTAGACACCCGTGGCGATCAGGACCGCATCATGCCGCTCGCGGATGGCCTGAAAGGTCAGATCCTCACCCACATTGCAATTGAGCACGAACTGAACCCCGGCCTTTTCAAGCTGATCGATCCGGCGCGCCACCACATCCTTTTCCAGCTTGAAGCCGGGAATACCGTAGATCAGGAGCCCGCCGGCGCGGTCGTAGCGGTCATATATCGTCACCTGAATGCCTTCCCGGCGCAGCCTTTCGGCTGCCGCCAGCCCGCCCGGCCCGGCACCGATGATGCCAACGCTCTCGCTGCGCTCGATCGCCGGCGCAACGGGCTTCACCCAGCCTTCTTCCCATGCGGTATCAGTGATGTATTTCTCGATCGCGCCGATCGTCACCGTGCCGTGGCCGGCCTGTTCGATCACGCAATTGCCCTCGCACAGGCGATCCTGCGGGCAGATGCGGCCGCAGATCTCGGGGAAGGTGTTGGTCTCCTGGCTGAGGCGATAGGCCTCTTCAAGCCGGCCCTCGGCCGTCATCAGAAGCCAATCGGGAATGTTGTTGTGAAGCGGGCAGTGGTTCTGGCAATAGGGCACGCCGCACTGGCTGCACCGCGCAGCCTGCTCCTCGGCCTTTTCGCGCGAGAATTCGGCATAGATCTCATGGAAATCCCTCTTGCGCATGTCCGGATCCCGCTTCAGCGGCATATCCCGCTGAACATCCACAAATTTCAACATCCGCTGATTGGCCAATTGCCCGCTCCATGCTTTCAAACCTCGGGAACCCTCTCAATAGAGGCACACGAGGCAAAAGAAAAGTCATATATGCTGACCTTTATGACGTTTTTTCTTCTGCACGGCACCAGCGATCTGGCGGGGCGGGTGAAAACAAGGTAACTATAGCTTACCTTTTTAGCCGAAAATCATCAATCCTGCCAGAGCAGCGGCCCCGATGACGATTCGCCACCAGCCAAAAAGGGCGTAGCCGTGCCGGCTCACATAGCCCAGCAGCCATTTCACCACCAACACGGCCGAGACGAAGGCGGCCACGAAACCGATGGCGATATCGCCAAGTGCGCTTGAATCGAGCACCGCACGGTTCTTGTAGAGATCATAGGCGAAGGCCCCGGCCATTGTGGGCATGGCAAGGAAGAAGGAAAATTCCGCCGCTGCCCGTTTGCTCGCGCCCATCAGCATGGCGGCAACGATCGTCGAGCCGGAGCGCGAGACGCCGGGCACCATGGCCAATGTCTGGGCAAAGCCGATCCCGAGCGCCATCGGCAGGGAAAACCGCGTCGCATCCTCATGGCGGGGCCGCAGCGGCTGGCGATCCACCCACAGGAGCGCGATCCCGCCAAGGACCAGCATGATCGCGATGAGCTTCGGCGTTTCGAACAGAACCGATTTGATGAACCCATGCGCCAGCACCCCGATCACCGCCGCTGGCATGAAGGCAACCAGAACCGAAAGGATGAACCTGCGCGCCGCCGGATCCGATGGCGCATCCCGCGCCACCTGCCAGAGCTTGTGAAAATAGACGGACAGGATCGCCAGAACCGAACCGAACTGGATCACCACCTCGAAGGTTTTCCCCGGAGACTGGAACCCGAGGAAATGGCCGGCAAGAAGAAGATGGCCGGTCGAGGAAACGGGGATGAATTCCGTCAGCCCCTCGAGAAAGCCGAGCAGCAGGGAAATGATCGTGGTGTCATCACTCATCGGACCGGTTTTCGGGATCAGATCCGGCGCAGCTTGCGGAGCCACAGCATGGATTGCTTGATCTCGTCATACTGGCCATCCGGGCGGAAGCGCCACAGATATTCCGGCACGATCGCCTCGAAGGCGGCCGGGGTGATGCCGAGATCATGGAGCGTGCGCGCCCCTTCACCCACCACAATATCGTGGCGCAGGAGCCGCACCTGATCGCGGGTGAGGATCGTGTTGGTGAAAAGCCCCATCGAAACGGCCTGGGCCATATCGAAAACGAAGCCGATCACCGAGCCCATCCAGAAAGGCAGATTGAGGATCAGGCGGCGGCGATTGATCATCTTCAGCATCTTCGCGATGATGTTGCGCAGCGTATCGATCTCGGGGCCGCCGAGCTCATAGATCCCGCTCGCCTTGCCCTCGGCGCCCATTTCGGCCGCCGCGGCCACGTCATCCACGAAAACCGGCTGGAAGCGCGTCTTGCCGCCCACGATCGGCAGCACGGGGCCGAATCGCGCCATGTCCGCGAAGCGGTTGAAGAAGCGATCCTCCGGCCCGAAGATCACCGAGGGGCGCAGGATCATGGCTTGCGGAAAATGCCTGAGCACGGCCTTTTCGCCAAGCGCCTTGGTGCGGGCGTAATTGCTGGGGCTGTTTTCATCCGCACCGAGCGCCGAGAGATGCACGAGCGACTTCACGCCCTTTTCGGAAGCGATCCGGGCAACCCTTTCGGCCCCCTCGTTCTGCACCGCCTCGAAGCGGTTTCGCCCTTCCTCGATCAGGATGCCGACACAATTGACGACCGCCTCGGCCCCCTCCATCACGCGGGCGACGGATTCGTCATCGCGGATGTTGCACGGCACCGGCTCCACCTGGCCGACATCACCATAGGCCCGCACGAAAAGCGCCTCGTTGGGGCGGCGCACGGCCACCCGCACCCGCCAGCCCTCATGCGCGAGCCGCTGCACCACATAGCGCCCCACGAAGCCCGATCCGCCGTAAACCGTTGCCAGCCTTGCCATGTCAGCCCTCCTTGCCCGAAGCCTGGCCATGAATAGCTCTCGCCGGAGCAACAGACAAGCGATGTTTGCCAAGGGCCAGAATTTCCGCGCCGTGTGTTGACACCCCCGCGCGTTGGGCTTAAATCGCGGCGTCACGGCACCTGCCCAGGTGGCGGAATTGGTAGACGCGCTAGCTTCAGGTGCTAGTGTCCGTATGGACGTGGAGGTTCGAGTCCTCTCCTGGGCACCATCCCCTCCACGAAAAGGGATGAGAATGGCGAATTTCCTGCACAGGAAGGATCTGCCCGATGGCCTCGATCTCGGGCCCGTCGTGGCAATTGATTGTGAAACGATGGGGCTCAACCCTCATCGTGACAGGCTCTGCGTCGTTCAGCTTTCGGGCGGGGACGGCAATGCGCATATGGTGCAGATCGGGAAGGGGCAGCGGGAAGCGCCCAACCTTCAGCGCCTCCTGGCAGATCCCGATGTGCTGAAGCTCTTCCATTTCGGCCGCTTCGACATTGCCGCGCTCCACAAGGCTTTCGGCACGCTCGCGGCACCGGCCTACTGCACCAAGATCGCCTCGAAGCTCGTGCGCACATACACCGATCGCCACGGCCTGAAGGCCCTCCTGCAGGAATTGCTCGGCATCGATATATCCAAACAGCAGCAAAGCTCTGACTGGGGCGCGGATGAACTGAGCGACGCCCAGCTTGAATATGCCGCTTCGGACGTGCTGTATCTCCATGCCCTGCGTGAGAAACTCGATGAAATGCTGGCGCGGGAAGGACGCAAGGAGTTGGCGCAGGCCTGTTTCGATTTCCTTCCCAGCCGGGCGCTTCTGGATCTTGAAGGCTGGCCGGATCAGGATATCTTTTCCCATTAGGCATCAGCCCATTGGATATACCAGGGTTATAATGAGCGAAGCCTTGCTCACGCCCGCCACCGCAAGCGGAAACATTCGCCCATCTTCCGCGCCGGATGCTAGGCTCGCCACACAACCCCTGCGGGAAACAGCGGCATGACGACATATGACAACAGCTATTCGCGCTTCGTCGCCTGGGCCAAGATCCTCCTGCCCTTGTTTGCACTTGCCGTTCTCTCCACGCTGTTCCTGTTCTCCCACCGTATCGATCCCACGCAGAGCATCCCCTACTCAAGGGTGGAGGTAGACAAGCTGGCCCGTCAGGAACGAATCGGTTCGCCCAGATATTCCGGCGTTGCCGGGGATGGCACATCCCTTTCCATTTCCGCCGGCATGGTCCGCCCTGACAAGGCCCTCCCGGGGCGGGTTCTGGGCGAGGATCTGCAGGCGGAAATCGAAACGCCCGAGGGCCTGCGCCTCGATGTGACGGCATCGAGCGGCGAGATCGATGAAAAGGCCCGGATTGCCCGCCTTGTCGGCGATGTGAACATCCGGACTTCGAATGGCTACGAACTGATGACGGACGCCTTCGCCGCCGGGCTGAAAACGGGAGAGGCCCACAGCGAAGGACCGGTTCACGGCAACGGGCCTCTTGGCCGGCTCGAAGCTGGCAGAATGGCGATCGCACCGGCGGGAAATGACGGCGCGGGGCATGTTCTTGTTTTCAAGGATGGGGTGAAGCTGGTATATGATCCCGAAAAATGAGGGGTAACATGCTTGCATCCGTGCGCCACCTGCTGCTGATTCTTGGTCTGATTTCCATCCTGCCCGCCCAGATTGCAGCACAGGGCGCGCAGATCGCCTTCGGCGGCCTCAAACAGGATACGAGTCTGCCTGTCGAGATCAGCGCGGATCAGCTTCAGGTAGATCAGGCCGATGGCACGGCCGTCTTTTCCGGCAACGTGAGGATCGGGCAAGGCCAGATGCGGCTTTCGGCCGACAAGGTCCTGGTGGAATATGCCAAGGGGAACGGCGCCGGCACCGGGCGCATATCACGCCTTCTCGCCACCGGAAATGTCATCCTCGTGAACGGCCCCGATGCGGCGCAGGCGCGCGAGGCGATCTATTCGATCGATGAAGGGCGCATCGTCATGCGGGGGGATGTGATCCTCACCCAGGGCGATAACGCGCTTTCTTCGGAGCGGATGGTCATCAATCTGAAGGATGGCACGGCTGTCATGGAAGGGCGGGTGAAATCCATCCTCAAGGCTGGCGAAAACTGATGGCGGCGCCCTCCACTCTCACCATTACCAAAGGCGAGGCCGGGCTTCGGGTCATCGGCCTGCGCAAGAGCTATCGCAAGCGCCTGGTGATCCGTGATGTGAACCTCGAACTAACCCGCGGCGAGGTCGTGGCGCTCCTCGGCCCGAATGGCTCGGGCAAGACGACCTGCTTTTATGCCATCGCCGGCCTCGTGATGCCGGAGGGCGGGCAGGTGCTTCTGGACGGGCGCGACGTGAGCCTGTTGCCCATGTATCGCCGCGCCCGGCTCGGCATCGGCTACCTCCCGCAGGAAGTCTCCATCTTCAGGGGGCTTTCGGTGGAAGACAACATTCTCGCCATTCTCGAGATCTCCACCCGCGATCTGCACAAGCGGCGCGAAAGGCTCGAGGAGCTGCTTTCCGATTTTTCCATCGAGCATCTGCGCCGCGCCCCGGCGCTATCGCTTTCGGGCGGGGAGCGCCGGCGCGTGGAAATCGCCCGCTGCCTGGCGGCAAACCCCAAATACCTGCTGCTCGATGAGCCCTTCGCCGGCGTCGATCCGATCGCCGTGGCTGAGATACGCACCCTTGTGGCTGACCTGAAAACGAGGGGAATCGGCGTGCTGATCACCGATCACAATGTGCGCGAGACGCTGGAAATCGTCGATCGCGCCTATATCCTCCATGATGGCAAGGTTCTGATGAGCGGCACCACGGAGGAGGTGATCCGCGATGAAAACGTGCGCCGGGTTTATCTGGGGCAGAGCTTTCGCATCAATTGAAGCGCATCGCCCAAAAAGCGAGCATCACGAAAAAGAGAAGCCGCGGAGTTGACAAGGCCCTGCTTTCTGGCGCCAAATGGGGCCATGCCAGAGCATTCCGCTCCGTTGGAAACCCAGACCTTGCCGGCAGCAGCAGCACCATATGGCATGCCGCGTTGCCGGGCAGAGCGGGCGCCGTGCATTTCCTCGAAATTATCGACGTCCTCCCCGCGCTCTTCGTTGCGCCACGAAGGACTGCCATCAATATCAACAAGAAACAGGAGATGTGATGAGATACAAGATCACCGGCCGTCATCTGGATATTGGCAACGCACTTCAGGAATACGTGAAGGAGGAGCTCGCATCCGTTCTGGAAAAATACGGCCAGCGGCCGACAGATGCCGAAGTCATATTCTCGAAGGACGCGCATAATTTCGTATGTGAGGCCACTGTCCATCTTTCCACCGGCATGATCGCCGCCGCCAAGGCCAGCGCCACCGAGATCTATGCCGCCTTCGATCTGTGCCGCGACAAGATGGAAAAACAGCTGCGGCGCTACAAGCGCAGGTTGAAGGATCATCAACGCAAACGTGAACACCCGGTTGAACTTTCCGAAGCGGCCACCTATATCCTCGCTCCGTCGGAAGAGAAGGAAGATACGGAGCCCGAATCGCTCACGCCCATGATCATCGCCGAGATGGAAACGAAGATCGCCTCTCTCTCGGTGGGTGAAGCCGTGATGCAGATGGAGCTTTCGGGCGCCCCGCTTCTGGTTTTCCGCAACGAGGCCCACAAGGGCGTAAATGTCGTCTATCGGCGCGATGACGGAAACATCGGCTGGATAGACCCGAAAAACATCGGCTGACGCAACACCAGCCAGAGCAAGAAGTGAGCATTCATGGAACTTTCCAGTTTTCTGAAGCCGGAAGCGGTGCGTGTGCTGGGGCAGGTCAGCAGCAAGAAGCGCCTTTTCCAGCAATTGGGCCAGATCATATCTTCTTGCTGTGACGTGAATGCCGATGAAGCCTTCGATGCGCTTCAGGAACGTGAAAGCCTCGGCCCAACAGGCGTTGGCCATGGGGTCGCCCTGCCCCATGCACGCCTGCCCGGGCTCACCGGGATCAATGGCGCCTTCCTGCGGCTCCTGAAACCACTTGATTACGGCTCCGTGGATCGCCAGCCCGTCGATCTCGTCTTTGCCCTGTTTGCGCCCGAGGATACGGGGGTTGAGCACCTGAAAGCCCTGGCCCTCGTTTCCCGCACCATGCGCGACAAGGACATCTGCGCAAAGCTGCGCGCCAATGATGATCCCGTGGCGCTGCATGCGCTGCTTACCGAAGGCCGCGCTTCGCAGGCCGCCTGAGCCTCACTCCTTCCAGGCGCGATAGCCAAACATCATGTAATCGCGCTGATAGGCATCGCGTGACGCGGCCTCCAGTTCGTCATCATGGATTTCCGCTAGCGTGACGGGATGATCCTCCCGCAGATCAGGGATGGTTGCGCCTTCCATTCCCGCCTCGGCAGCAAGGCGGGGAAGCCCTTCACCAAGGCTTTCCGCCCGCAGCACCATGTCGGGCAGGGCAAAGCCGGCGAACCCGCGTATCACGTTGCTCTGGCTAGCCCAGGAAGGATCGATACGGATACCCGTCTGGCCGGCGAGATTCATCTTCAGGAAGCGGAGAAAACAGAGAAAGGCGCGCCGGTGGGCGCGTCTGTCATATTTGTGCGCCGGGGCCGGTTCGGGCAGGGCCATGCCGTAATTGCGCCGCAGGCTTTCCCGGATTGCGGCGAAGCCTCCCTCGCCCCTGTTCAGGATATGATTGCAGAAGGCGGCATGGGCGCGGGCGAGGGGGTGACGCACCACCGTGAAGCTGCGGTGGCCGGGATGGCGCCGTTTCCACTGGCGCAGGGTCTTTTGGGTAAATCCGCGCCCAAGCTCCGATCGCTCAACGCCCTCGAGCTCTGCCATCCAGTCCATCACATGGCCCTCAAGCCCGGTTTGCACCGGCAGATAGAGGATTGGCGCCGAAGCTCCGGCCACATAACCCGAAACAAGCGCCCCCCGCGCCGGCTCGAAATCCGTGAGTCGTGAAAGGGCGAAGGGATCCAGCTCGGATAACGCCTTCCGCATCTCGGCGGGGTTGGTAACCTTGGCCAGGGGTGGATCCGGGTTCTGCTTGCGCACCGCGCCCGAGAGGGCCTTGATCCTGTCCGGCTGCCCGAGGAAACGGGCGAGCCCGTTCAGAACGTCAATATCGGCGATATCCTCGTAATCCAGATAGAACCCGGCCTGGCCGGTTTTCTGCAAGGCGGATCTGATTTCCGCCCTCCACGAATGCTCCTTCACGAGATGCTCCTCGAACTCGCGCCGATCGAAACGGACCTTGGCAGCCTTGGCATGCCTTGCATCGGTGAGCTTCCATTGGCCCGTCTCGCGGGCAATCTTTCGGGAAATGTAGCTCTCGAGCGGGTTGCGGCTGAGCACGATCTTGGCGCAGCGGCGATCCGCAAGGCAATGGCGCAGCACACGCGGATCATGATCGTGGAAGAAGCGAAATCCGGCGAGGCCTCTTGTGCCCTCGCGCATCGCCCGGATGAAGCCGAGAGGATCTGCCTCGCGCTTCTCCAGCGTGAAGCCGAAGCGGGCCTTGCCATCGGGATAGCACAGGAAGGAAGGATTGAAGGCCTCGCCATGGCAGGCAAGGCCGGGAAACTGATTGATATTGGCCTCGAGAAAGTTGGAGCCCGTTCTCATGCCGGCGAGGATGATGAAATGATCGAATTGCGCGGCCATGGCGCTACTTCATGATCCTGGGCCGGGCGCCGGAAGGGCGCAGGCGGATTGGCTGGATATTGTCAGGCGGGAAGTTCCCCATCATGTAGGGGTGCATGCCGTGGTTCTTCAGATCCTGCAGGAATTTCCCGAAACCGGCGAGATTGGCGAGGCGAGGCGCCTCCGTCAGCTTACGCATGGCGCGGGGTGATATCGTGTCAGCGATGATCTGAAGGTTTTCCATCGAATTTTCCATGAATTCCGCAAGGCTCCAGATCCGGACCCGGGCCCGGGTGGCATGTGAGCGAAGGAGATCCACATGCGCCGCCTCCGCCCTTTGCCGCAGCGCCGCGATCTTTCGGATGACGTTGAAATTGAGGCTTGAATGAAAGAGCGGAATCGCCCAAGCGCCCGTGATGACGGAAATCCGGGCATTCGGATCCTGGGCGATCAGGTGGCCCGCTTCCGGGCTGTCATCGGGGCCATACTGGAAGGCCTGATGCTCGCCCCGCATGTTCCAGATCAGGCTGGCAAGAAAGAGGCGCGGATTGCGATCTCGCACGGCCGCGGATGAAGACAGCCCCCCGGCAAACACATCCTGCCCTCCCTCGAATTCGGCGCCATGCCGGGCAAAGAGATGGCCATGCACGCGCGCGCCCGTGGTGCGGCTGAGCCAGGTTTCAAAATCCGTAAAGAGATCGCTGAACCCCTCAAACACCGAATAGGGCGCACAGGTGAGCCCGTTTTCACGCCCCGGCGCGGGAAATCTGCTCTGCATATAGAGCCCCGTCCTTCCACGCACACGCCTCTCCCTGGCGCTCGCGAAGAGCTTGTCTATCGGATTGGGATTCGGCTCTGAGGGGCAGGGCTGGCTTTCCCTTGTCTGAAGGAAGGTGTTGTAGAGAAGATCCGCCTTCGGCCAGATCTTGCGGGCCACGAAACATTTCGAGCGTATGAGAAGCTGGAGGTGATCGTCATAGAACATGTGTGGCTTGCCCTGGTGATCAAATTTGGCAAGCGTCAGCGAACGGCTTTCGAGCCGGCGCGCATGAAGGCGCGCCATTGTCTGGAAATAGGATTCATCCGGGATCCAGACGCGGGAGAAATAGCGATCATATTCCCGGCGCCGGGGATCCTCGAGGATGGCGGTGAGGGTCCTGCGTGTGAGGCACCACCACTGGGAGCCGATATGCGGCACGATGCCTTCGGGAATGCGGCGGCAATAGCCCAGGCGGCGCTGAAGGCGCACATGGGCATCGAAAAAACGGCGCTGCTTCTTCCATGCGAAGGGAAAGCGCAGCGTGAAACGCTCCTGCCCCAGCCCGCCGACGATCCAGGGAACCTCCTCGACATTGGCCGATTCGATGAAATCGGTTTGCGGGCGGCGCTCCAGATAGGCACGCAGATCGGCAAGGGGGCGCAGCGGCAGACATGAGCCGGACGCCAGAAACACATGCCTGACCTCCGGGAAGGATTCGAGCATGATTTCGGCCGCTGCCTGCGTTGCGCGCACGATGGACCACTTGCCCCATTCGCACCGAAGCCGCGGTGCAAACAGGATATCCGGAAGCCCCGCCAGCGCGCGCCTGAATTCCGCGTGTTCCTGCGCGCTCACGGCCTTGTCCACATGGATGACAAGCGGGCAACCGCTTTCAGCCCAATGCCGCGCCACCTGTGCCGCACGGGCGAGCGATGAATGGACCAGAAGGATCACCCCGAGGCTCGGATCGGAAGGGGCGGCAGGAAACAGCTTCATGCCCAGTTCCCCTTCGACATCAGCCCCAGGACTTCGAGCTGGCGCCAGTTGATGTATTTTTCGGACCACTGGTTCCAGAGATTCGAATCCTTGCTCAGGCGCTCATGATAGGCCCTGTATTCATGGCTGTTGGCGTAATGCTGGCGCCTGTTCAGCTCCTCACGGGCCTTTTCCCGGAAGGTATCCAGGAATTTCGCGTGCAGAAGGCATCCCGATATCCTTTCGCCGCCCCATTGATCGTAAACCAGATTGAGCCCGCGCGGCAGGAGCATGTGGGTTGACTCAACGAAGGCATTGCCGCGATGCCATTTCACGAGCGGTATCTTGTTGAGCGCCGGAGCGCGCTCCGGATTGTCGCCAAAGAATGCGCGCATTCTGGGGCCGCCCTGGATCCAGAGGTTTCTGTAGACCGGGTTTTTCTCCAGCATGTAGTTCCCGCTGTCAAACCAGCTTGCGATCTCGAAGGGATCCTGCCCGGCACGGTAGGGCACCGCATCGATCGGGCCCTTTGGATACATGTCCAGCAGCATGGCGCCGAAGGATCGCATGGAGGAAGCATCGAGCCAATCCACGAGCGCCCCCAGGGGGCGGGTATCGCAGAAAGGATAGACGAGGAACTCGTCCACATCCACGACGAGCGCCCAATGGCCATGGGCATGGCGCCGCAGGAGGCCATTGATCCAGTCGGTTCCGAAATCGGAGCGCTTGTAGCTGTGCGGGGTCGTCCAGAGCGATACATCCGGCTGTTCGGCAAGAAATTCCCGGCTGCCGTCATCGCTGGCGTTGTCGATCATCAGGAAGTGATCGACACCGAGATCACGATAGTATCGAAGGAAGTATGAAAGGCGGATCCGCTCATTGCGCAGCGTGGTGAAACAGAGGATATCACCGGGCCTTATCTCGCGTGTGCGGTCGGCAACGCTTCTCAGCTCCCGGCGCTTTCTGATAGCGCGCAGCAGCTTCCTCTTGCGCCGCACCCTGAGGCGGTATGCTTCCAGCAGCTTGCTCACGGCCCGAAATCCATTCTGCACCAACCCGACACGGGCTTACCGACACATCCCGTTCGATGCGGAGCCTTTCCCGTTGCTTCATACTGCTTGAATCTGAACGAAATGGGAATCCCATGCGTTGCAATTGCCGTGCGAGGCGTGGCATTTACACAAGGGGAGTATTTCCCCCGCCTTACTTCCACCCTCCCCGCGCCATGAGCCCCAATTCCTCAAGCTGCTCCCAGCCTTCAAAAGGAACGGATTCCGGCCCCCGAAAATCGGGATTTTGCGCAATGCCTTCATAATAGGAATCATAAAGGCTGCTCACGGCGAAATGCTCGGCCCTCTCCTTCTCCTCCAGCGAACGCCCGATCACCGAAGGCAGGAACTTGCTGTGCAGGAGGATGCCGGTCGTCATGCTGCCGGAAAGATCGTGAACCGGATTGAGCCGGCACGGCAGGAGAGAATGGGTTGAATTCATGTAAACGAAGCGGCGGTTCCATTTCACGAAGGGCTTCTTGCCCATGGTTGGCGCACGCTCCGGGCGGTCGGCAAAGAAATACCGCGCCCGGACACCGCCCCTGATCCAGGCGTTGGCGATGTCCGTCTGAGGAGTGAAGGTATAATTCCCCGCATCGAACAAGGAAAGGATCTCGAACGGATCATCTCCGGGCTGGTAGCTCTGGTCGCCAATGGGGCCCTTTGGATACATGTCAAGCATGATCGCGCCGAAGCTCTGCTGCCCCTGCACCTCGAGCCAGCGCCCGAGATCCTTCAGGCTGCGCTCATCGTGATACGGGTAGATCAGGATTTCATCGGCATCCACGGTAACGCACCAATGCCCATGCCCGTATCGGATCATGAGCCAGGTGAGCCAGTCCATCCCGAAGCGCGATTGCTTGTAGCTGTGTGGCGTCTGCCAGAGGGAAAGATCCGGTTGCGCCGCCAGAAAAGGGCCTGTGCCATCGTTGCTCGCATTATCGACAACGAGAAAATGATCCACACCGATCCGGCGGTAATGATCGAGAAAATGCGGCAGGCGCTCGATCTCGTTGCGCACAACCGCAAACAGGAGCACATCTCCCGGCGCAATCGCATCCGTCCGATCCCTTACGGCCGACATCTCGCGCCGCTTCCTCAAGGCACGCCAGAGCAGCCGGCGCCGCTTCCACCGAAGCCCGTATGCCTTTCTCCATTCGCGCGCCTTGCTCATGGCATAGCGATCCCAGCTCAAGATCCCCTGCTATTGCACAGGGAACATAGACCCCTGCCTTCTCTGGCAGAACAGTCGCGAATTGAGAAGGGCCTTGCTATTGCGCGGCGTTCTGCAGGGCGATCAGTTCGGTGAGGTAATCGGCAAACTCCTCGCGCAGATCGTCGCGCGCCAGACCGAAGGCAACCGTTGCCTGCAGGAACCCGGCCTTCGATCCGCAATCGAAGCGCTGGCCCCGAAACCGCAGCCCAAAGACATCGCGGCCATTGGCGATCTCTTCGGCGATGGCGTCCGTCAGCTGGATCTCGCCGCCGCTGCCCTGCTTCATCCGGTTGAGATTGCGAAGCACGTCCGGGGTGAGGATATAGCGCCCAATCACGGCGAGGTTTGATGGCGCCTGATCCCGCTCCGGCTTCTCGACCATCCCGGCAGCCTGCACAAGCGAGCCCCTGTCTTCCTTCACATCGAGTATGCCGTAGGAAGAAACCCTGTCAGCCGGAACCTCCATCGCGGCCACCATGCAGCCGCCCGTTTCGGCATAGGCTTCCGTCATCTGCTGAAGGCAAGGCTTTTCCGCCGCGATCACGTCATCAGGCAGGATGACGGCAAAGGGCTCATCGGCGATAAGGCGGCGTGCGCACCAGACGGCATGCCCGAGGCCCAGCGCCTGATGCTGGCGGATATAGGCGATGGCGCCGCTTTCCATGTTGGTATTCTTCAGCTCCTGCAGAAGATCCAGCTTCCCTTTCTTGCGCAGGGCTGCTTCGAGCCCGGGCGCGGTATCGAAATAATCCTCGAGCGCCCCTTTTCCGCGGGATGTCACGAAGATGAATTCCTTGATCCCGGCCGCGCGGGCCTCGTCGATCGCATACTGGATCAGGGGGCGATCCACCAGCGTCATGATTTCCTTCGGAACCGATTTCGTGGCCGGCAGGAAACGCGTTCCAAGGCCCGCAACGGGGAAGATCGCCTTGGTAACTTTTCTGGTCATCGTGAACACCCTAGACATACAAGCCCCGCATATATCTCATTATTGGTCCATTTCTCATTTCTGTTCAATGTTATAATTCGACAGCCTTTCCCCCCGGGATACATCACCCATACGGGGTATGGGAGGCCTGAAGCCACATTCCCGCTGAGCCTCTGGCAAGGTTCCGGCCCCCTCATGGCGAAAACAGACGAACCCCGGGCGCATGGGCGATGAAATAAGGATTTTCATAACTCGGCTTGCCATATGTCAGCGGCTCAAGATCATCGAACCGCACAACATGCCCCCCCGCCGCACGCAAGACAGCATGGCCCGCCGCCGTATCCCATTCCATCGTCCGCCCGAGGCGGGGGTAGAGATCCGCCTCTCCCGTGGCCACGAGGCAGAACTTCAGCGAAGAACCGGCGCTGCGGCTTTCCTTCACCTTGTATTTCGCGATGTAGTCGTCCGTGGCCTTGTCCCGGTGGGATTTGGAGGCCACCACGATCAGGGCGTCATTGTCCGGGGTTGAGACGGATATCCTGCGTGAGGGGCCCGGCTTCCCGGCATCAAACGGGCCGGTCTCCTCTCGGGCGGAGCCATCCGGCGCCGTCAGGAAAAGCCGCTCGCGGGCGGGCGCAAAAACGATGCCTCTCACCGGCACGCCATCTTCCACATATGCGATATTCACAGTGAAATCGCCACGCCTGCGGATGAATTCCTTCGTGCCGTCCAGAGGATCGACGATCAGGAAACGATCAGCCGCCCGGGCATGGGTTTCGGCCTGTTCTTCCGTTATCAGCAGGATATCCGGGAAGGCCCGGCGCAGCCCTTCGGAAATCACCGCATCGGCGGCCTTGTCGGCGCGGGTCACTGGGCTCTGATCGCTTTTCGCCTCCACATCGAGATCACCGGACCGGTAGATCTCCATGATCTTCTCGCCCGCCTCGATCGCCAGTCGGCGAAAGAGTTTCATCATCTCTTCATCCTGATCCACCCTGATTTTCCCTCCTGCCGGCCCATACTCACCCGTTCCCGGCCCGGATTGGCCGCATTGATCGCATCTGTATGAGCCCTTATGTTGAACAATAAGGAAAACGGCAAGCTTTTGCCGCTATCCTCGGCAATCTGCAGGAAATTCCGGAAGGCTCTGGCAAGGCAATGTTCGAAACCCGGCGCAAACAGACCACATCTCAGGCCGCGGCCGGCCTTCTGAGCGTGATCTATCACGCCACGGTCCGAAAGGTGCGCAAGAGCCACGGGAATGCCCTGATCGGCCTCTTGCTCAATATCACCCAGCTCCTCGTTCTGGTGGCGGTTTTCTACGTGATGATGTCAATCCTCGGCCTGCGCGGCAGCGTCGTACGTGGGGATTTCATGATCTATATCATGTCCGGGATATTCCTCTTCCTGACCCATACGAAAGCCCTCGGCGCTGTCGTGGGGTCGGAAGGGCCCGCTTCGCCCATGATGCTGCATGCCCCGATGAACACGTTCGTTGCCATAACGTCATCGGCCCTGGCCGCTCTCTACATCCAGGTGCTTTCGGCGGCAGTCGTGCTTTTCGGCTATCATGTAGGCGTGAAACCGATCGAGATCGATCAGCCTTTTGGCGTGATCGGGATGTTCCTGCTCGCGTGGTTCTCCGGGGTATCCATCGGCATGGTCTTTCTCGCACTGAAGCCCTGGGCGCCAAATTTCGTGAGCATCGGCTCGATGATCTATTCACGCGCCAACATGATCGCATCCGGCAAGATGTTCCTCGCCAACACGCTGCCCGCGAGCAAGCTCGCCCTTTTTTCCTGGAATCCGCTGTTTCACTGCATCGATCAGGCCCGCGGCTTCGCCTTCATCAATTACAACCCCCATTTCAGCGATTACACATATGCGATCAAGCTCAGCCTGGCGCTGTTGATGATCGGGCTCATGGGGGAATTCTACACCCGAAAGAATGCTTCTCTGAGCTGGAGCGCAAGGCAATGACCTCACCCCGATCCATCCTTTCCCGCCCCATAATCGGAGCGCTTGTTCTCTGCCTCGCTGCATTTGCGGCAAAGGCCGAGGCTCCACTTGCCCCCTGGCGCGATCTGCCGGCGCTTTACGATGTGCAGGATGTGGCTTCGGATGATGTGCTGAATGTGCGGGCAAGGCCGGATCCCCGCTCACCGATCATCGCAACGCTGGCTCCGGATGCCAGGGGGATCGAAATCGTCGGGATTGATGAAAGCGGCAAATGGGGCATGATCGGCCTTCCGGAAGCCACGGGCTGGGTTTCGATGCGCTATCTCGCCCGCCAGCCGGGGCAGGATCCCGAGGCCCTCCCGTCACCGATCACCTGTTTCGGGACAGAGCCCTTCTGGACGCTCGGCATTGAAAGGAACGGGCGGGCAATCTTCTCGGCGCCCGGCGAGGCCGGGGAGGAGGAAAAGGCGCTTTCCCTGCTCTGGGCAGACATCAGCGCCAATGGCGGGCCTTCCGCTTATGGCACCGTTCTGGCCGGCGTCGGCATTGATGTTCAGGCGGTGGTCCGGCGCAGGATCTGCTACGACGGCATGAGCGATCGCGCCTATGGGCTCGAGATTGACGCCATTCTTTCCGATGCCGGCACGAGGCGCCTGATTTCCGGCTGCTGCAGCCTTGCCGCTCACTGAGCGGCCGGCTTCCCGACAGGCCCCGCCACCCGCAGGGTGAGATTGAGCCGTCCGCCGTTTTTCAGCAGGCGGGAGGTGCCGGGGCGGATGCGATCTATCCCGTGCCAGGCAAGGCGCGCCGGGCCTTGCATCACCAGCACGTCGCCGGAGGAAAGCACCACCGATTGCGTCCTGCCGCCACGCGCCGCCCCGCCGATGCGAAACAGCGCGTCATCTCCGAGCGAGACGGAAAGGATCGGCAATGTGAGATCGGCCTCGTCACGATCCTGATGCAGGCCCATCCTCGCCCCTTCGCCATAGTAATTTATCAGGCAGCTGTCAGGCGGCGGGGCATCCGGCAGCAGATCCTTCCAGATGCCAAGCAGGCTTTGCGGGATCGGCGGCCAGGGCACCCCGGAAGGATGGCGTGGCTCGTAGCGATAGCCGCGCCTGTCGGACACCCAGCCAAGAGCACCGGCCGATGTGATGCGCACCGACATCTTCCGCCCGCTGCGCGTAACGGGGGCATACAGCGGCGCGGCACGCTCCACGGCCCGGATATCATCGAGGAGGGCGCGCTGGGCGGAAGGCGGCAGAAAACCCTTGTAGAGCATGGCTCCCATCACTTCGAGCACAGGCATTTCCGACATCACGCCCCCCTTGCCGGAGATGACGGAAATGAATCGCATTTTTCACGATGAATCTGCATTTCGATCCCCCGCCGCCGCTTGCAGTGGCCATACCCCCTTCTTATATACGCCAAGAAGCATGATCGGGAGCATATTCCCGATCTCCGAAATTGGGATCCGGGCGGAAATGCCTTCTTAGGGTTTTCGCCCCATAACATCGCCGAAAGAGAGGAAAAAGAACATGTCCAAAGTCATTGGTATCGACCTCGGAACCACCAACTCCTGCGTCGCCGCAATGGAAGGCTCGCAGCCGAAGGTCATCGAAAATGCTGAAGGCTCCCGCACCACGCCCTCCGTGGTCGCCTTCACGGATGACGGAATTCTCGTTGGTCAGCCCGCCAAGCGGCAGGCCGTGACCAACCCCGAAAACACCATCTTCGCCGTCAAGCGCCTGATCGGCCGCCGGATCGATGACCCGGAGGTGAAGAAATACAAGAAGATCATGCCCTATAAGATTGTCGATGGCGGCAACGGGGATGCCTGGGTGGAGATCAAGGGCGAGAAATACTCGCCGAGCCAGATCTCGGCCTACATCCTGGGCAAGATGAAGGAAACGGCGGAAAGCTACTTCGGCAACGAGGTGAAGCAATCGGTCATCACCGTGCCCGCCTATTTCAATGACGCCCAGCGCCAGGCGACAAAGGATGCCGGCAAGATCGCCGGGCTCGATGTGATGCGCATCATCAACGAGCCCACCGCGGCCGCGCTCGCCTATGGGCTTGACAAGAAGGAAAGCAAGACCATCGCCGTTTACGACCTCGGCGGCGGCACGTTCGACGTGACCATCCTCGAGATCGATGACGGCCTGTTCGAAGTGAAATCCACCAACGGGGATACCTTCCTCGGCGGCGAGGATTTCGACATGCGCATCGTCAACTACCTCGCCGAGGAGTTCAAGAAGGAGCATGGCGTCGATCTGACGAAGGACAAGATGGCGCTCCAGCGCCTGAAGGAAGCTGCCGAGAAGGCGAAGATCGAGCTTTCCTCCGTCACCCAGACGGAGATCAACCAGCCGTTCATCTCGATGGATCCGGCCAACGGCACGCCGCTTCACCTGGTGATGAAGCTGACGCGCGCCAAGCTTGAAAGCCTCGTCGGCGATCTGATCAAGAAAACGATCAAGCCCTGCCAGGCAGCGCTCAAGGATGCGGGCATCAGCGCCGGCGATGTGGATGAGGTGCTGCTCGTCGGCGGCATGACCCGGATGCCGAAGGTCGTGGAAGAAGTGACGAAATTCTTCGGCAAGGAGCCGCACAAGGGCGTGAACCCCGATGAGGTGGTGGCGCTTGGTGCTGCGATCCAGGGCGGCGTGCTGCAGGGTGACGTGAAAGACGTCGTGCTGCTTGACGTGACCCCGCTTTCGCTCGGCATCGAAACGCTGGGCGGCGTGTTCACCCGCCTGATCGATCGCAACACCACGATCCCGACGAAGAAGAGCCAGATCTTCTCCACCGCCGAAGACAACCAGAGCGCGGTGACGATCCGGGTCTTCCAGGGTGAGCGCGAGATGGCAGCCGACAACAAGCTCCTGGGCCAGTTCAACCTCGAGGATATCCCGCCCGCGCCGCGTGGCGTGCCCCAGATCGAGGTGACCTTCGACATCGACGCAAACGGCATCGTGTCCGTGAGCGCGAAGGACAAGGGCACCGGCAAGGAGCAGAAGATCACCATCCAGGCTTCGGGCGGCCTTACCGAGGAAGAGATCGAGCGCATGGTCAAGGAGGCCGAGGAAAATGCCGAGGCCGACCGCAAGCGCAAGGAGCTCGTGGAAGCCAAGAACCAGGCCGAAAGCCTTGTTCATGCCACCGAGAAATCGCTCGAAGAGCATGGTGACAAGGTTGATCCGGCGACCGTCGAGGCCATCGAGCTTGCCTTGAACGCGCTCAAGGAAGCCATGGAAGGTGACGATGCCGAGAAGATCAAGTCCGGCATCCAGAACCTCACCGATGCTTCGATGAAGCTCGGCGAAGCCATCTACAAGGCCCAGCAGGCCGAACAGGCCGGCGAAGCCGAAGCCGGCGGCGAGGAAGAAGCGCCGCGCGGCGTGGATGAAGACATCGTCGATGCCGATTTCGAAGACATCGAAGATGACAAACGTTCGTAAGGAACGATAAGATCTCCTGGCCGGCCCGAAACACTCGGGCCGGCCTATGTCTTGCGTGACGAGGAATGGCGATGGCGAAGCGCGACTATTACGAGATCCTGGGCATCAGCGTTCATGCCACGGCGGAGGAAATCAAGAAGGCCTACCGCCGCAAGGCAAAGGAACTGCACCCCGACCGCAATGCCGACAACCCGGATGCCGAGGCGCTCTTCAAGGAAGTGAACGAGGCCTATGAGGTCCTGAAGGATCCCGACAAGCGCGCAGCCTATGATCGTTTCGGCCATGCGGCCTTCGAGGGCGGCATGGGAGCCGGACGAAGCGGCGGCTTTGGCGCACAGGGCGCGGATTTCGCTTCCGCCTTTTCCGATGTGTTTGATGATCTGTTTGGCGATTTCATGGGGCAGCGCAGTGCTGCCCGCCAGCGTGCCGCGCGCGGCTCGGATCTGCGCTACAATCTGCGCATAACGCTCGAAGAAGCTTTCAGCGGCGTTCAGAAAACGATCCGCGTGCCCACATCCGTCAGCTGCGGAGAATGCGGCGGCACGGGGGCGGCCAGCGGCACCGAGCCCTCCATCTGCCCTACATGCTCCGGCATGGGCAAGGTGCGCGCGCAGCAGGGCTTCTTTACCGTCGAGCGGACCTGCCCCACATGCGGTGGCATGGGCCACATGATCCAGGATCCCTGCAAGGCCTGCCACGGCCAGGGGCGGATCGAGAAGGAGCGCGCGCTTTCCGTCAATATCCCGGCGGGCGTGGAAACCGGCACCCGCATCCGGCTTGCCGGCGAGGGCGAAGCCGGCCTGCGCGGCGGCCCTCCGGGCGATCTCTACATCTTCATCGAGGTGGAGGAGCACCCGCTTTTCCAGCGCGATGGCACCGATCTCTACTGCCGCGTGCCCGTATCCATGACCAAGGCCGCGCTTGGCGGCGATGTCGAGGTGCCCTTGATCGATGGCGGGCGCACTCGGGTCAAGGTGCCGGCCGGCAGCCAGTCAGGCAAGCAGATGCGGCTGCGCGGCAAGGGCATGCCGGCGCTGCGGGGCGGAGGCGTCGGCGACATGTATATCGAGTTGCAGGTGGAAACCCCGGTGAACCTCACCGCCCGCCAGAAGGAATTGCTGCGCGAGTTCGAGGAAATCTCGAACGATAACAACCCGGCAGGCTCCAAATTCTTCCAGACGGTGAAATCCTTCTGGGAAAGCATGAAAAGCTGAAGCTGCGCATCCGTCGGGGTTAACCATTTCTTCAGCATGCCTGCGCTAGCCTCGGGGCATGAAAGCGCAAGGCCACTTCTCGGAAATGCCCATGCCCCTTTTCCAAGGGGATGAGGCGATTGATGCCGCCCCCCTGCCCGCGCGCCTGCCGTCCTATATCAGGGATCACCGCAAGCGCCTGCGCCAGCGTTTCATGGAGGGCGGCAGCGAAGCGCTGCCGGATTATGAATTGCTCGAGCTCCTGCTGTTTCGTGCCATCCCGAGGCAGGACGTGAAGCCGCTGGCACGCCGGCTCATGGACACATTCGGCGATTTCAACCGGGTGATCACCGCCCCTGCAGAACGGCTCCGCCGCATCAAGGGGGTGGGCGAGGCCGTTATCACCGAATTGAAGGTCGTCGAAGCGGCCGCCCGGCGCATGGCGCGCGCGCGGATCATCGGAAAGCCGGTGATATCAAGCTGGGATGCGGTGCTTGATTATTGCCATACAACCATGGCCCATCGCGAAACCGAGCAATTCCGCGTGCTCTATCTCGATCGCAAGAACGTGCTGATCACGGATGAAGAGCAGGGCCGGGGCACGGTGGATCATGTGCCCGTCTATCCGCGTGAAATCGTGAAGCGGGCGCTGGAGCTGAATGCGTCGGCGCTGATCCTTGTGCACAACCACCCCTCGGGTGATCCCACCCCCTCGGAGCAGGACATTGCCATGACGGCGCAGATCGCCAGCGCCTGCGAACCGCTCGCGATCACCCTCCATGATCACCTGATCATCGGCAAATCCTGCGAAATCAGCTTCCGCGCCGAAGGATATCTCTGAGCATCCCGCGCCGCTTACCTGATCCAGACTTCGACCCGCCGATTGACCCGCCGCCCCCATTCCTCCTCATCGCAGGCCATCGGCATCGCCTCCCCGAATGACATCACCTTGATCACGCCGGAGCCATCCCCGGATGTGGGCATTCTGGCCAGAAGCGCACGGCGAATGACCTCGGCGCGTTTTTTCGCTATCGCCAGATTTGCCTTTGCACTCCCCTCACCATCGGTAAACCCTGCCAGAATAATTTCGCGGCCACGCAGATCTCCGCGCGCCATGAGCCTCGACAGGGTTTCGATATTGGCCTGTGATTGCGAATCCAGCCGCGAGGACCCCTCCTCGAAGCGAAATGTGATCGAATGCCTGCGCATGTCCTTCATCGCTTCGACGAGCCTGCGCAGATCCGAAAGCCCCGTATCCCCGCCCGCCGCCAGGATGGCATTTGCAAGCCTCTCTCCCTGCCTCTCCATGGGAATCCCGGCAGGCCGCAGATCAACAAATCCCGCCCATCGCACTACCCTCTGAGCGGGTTCCGTATCGAGGAATTTCACGAACTCCCGGGCCGTCTTGGGGAGCCGCCGGCCGGGAAGATAGAGAAAGAGCGGGGCAGTCAGCGGGTAATCCTCGGATTTCAGATTGAAGGCCGTTGGCCGGATCTCGAAGCCGCATCTCCCGGCCAGCGCAAGCGCCCTGGCATTGCCCCTTTCCGAATAGCTCGTGATCCCGATCGCCGATGGATCGGCAGCAACGGCATCCACCAGATCGGCATTGCTATCGTGCCGCGCGATCCGGCCATTGGCGATCTTCTTCTCGGCCGGCTGCATCACGCGGCGGCGAAAGGCCTCCATCAGCCCCGAACCGCTCTGCCGGCCATGCAGAGCGATCGGCGCATCCGGCCCACCGAGATCACTCCAGTTTCCTATGTCCCCGGAAAAGACCCTCGCAAGATCTTCCGGTGAGATCCGGCTGAGAGGATTCTCGCGCGCGACAACGGCAACAATGCCATCAAGCCCGATCACGCGCGTCACCACGCCATCGCCCAAGGTGCCCGAGCCGGCCTCCTGCGCACCGATCTCGCGCAACGCCATGATAATATCCGCCTTTCCGGCCAGAAGATCAGCGAAACCCTCGCCCGAGGTGCCTGCGTGAAAGGTGAAGCGGGCTATATCGCGCTTCCCCCCCTGCTCCGTAAGAACATAGGTGAAATCCTCGTCCGAGTGGGTGATGCGCTTCATGCCCATGCCGGAATCGCGCGCAAACGCCTCAAGAAGGGCTGGCATGAGCACATCGCTCATGGTGCGCGCGCCTGAAATGACAATCCTTGGCGCGGGCCTTGCAGGGTCCGGGCATCCAGGGCCGCTGCAGTTTACGCCAGCCGCATCAACAGTCAGCGGGCCGTCAGGCGTCCTGATCCGGTAGAATTCACCGTCATGATCGATGAGTTCGCCGCTGATTATCAGCGAGCCCTCATTGGCCCGGAGGGTTACCTCCTGCGCCAGAGCCCCGGTCGTGATTCCTGCAATGAGGAGTGCGGCCCTGAGCGCCACACGCAATCCGTTCATCCGATCATCCCGGGCAACCCTCTCAGTTGCTGGCGATCTTCAGGTCTTTCAGTATGTTTTTCAACATGAGAGTTTGCCCGATGCGATCACAGCCCGGCATCTGAAGCACGATGGCAACGGGATCAACGGCCCCTTCCGCATTCTTCTGCAAGCGGACGGCCTCGATATCGCGGCCGCAGGTTTCGGCATTCACATCGGCCGCCACAATCAGCCTGACAACCCCGGAGCCGGCAATATCCTTCGCCGGAAAGCTGTAGATCTCGGCCTTCTTCGCATCGGGCCCCTCGATCCTGATCATTTCTCCCCCCGAGGCCCCGGCGGGAAATTCCATGCCCCCCGAGATCTTCTCGATCGCATGGATCCTCAGTGGGGCGTTCCCCTTCCAGAGAAGTGCGACGCGCTCGAAATCCGCGAAATCCGGCACTTCTGCAGAAAGCTTGTATTTCTCATCACCGCTTCCGATACGGATTTCAAACCCGGCCCGCTCCGCCAAAGCAGGTATCACGACAGACGCCAGCCCCGCCTTTGAAATCCTGGCCGGAATTCCGAGCGGACCATGAGCAACCGCGAGGCTCTCCTCGCCATGGCATGGCGCGCTGACAATGATCCGCACCCTGGCGCCGGCCAGCGGCTCGGCCCTGACAGCCGGCCCGCAGGCAATCCCGAAGGGGCTGAAAGCGCGTGGCTTCAGCATTTCCGCAAGGCCGGCATCATCGGGAATCTCATGGGCTGCACCTTTATTGCCGGAAGGCATGGCGAGCCGGGGCGCTTGAAGGGTGAAGTAAGGTGGCCTGGGCAGGCGGGCGGCCATCTCGTCCGGATCCTGCGTTTCGGCGGATGCAAGACGAAGGTTTTCGACCGGCACAGGCGACTCGATGCCGAAGATCTCGGCAACGCGATCGCTGTTCTGCATCGCATAGCCGGTGGCCCAGGCAATGAAAAACGTCAAGGCAACCGTGAAAATCTTGTTCCGGTCAAGCCGCTTCAACTTGTTGAGCAAGGCATTTCTCCAAAGCCCGGCTCCCACCCGTTAATCATTGATACCCGCGAATCGGCTGGCGGAAAACCGCCTGTTCGGCGGCATTTCATTTCATGGCAATCAGGCAACACGCCCGTGGCAATGCTTGAACTTCCGGCCCGACCCGCAGGGGCAGGGATCATTGCGCCCGGGATTGCCCCATGTCGAGGGGTCATTTTCGTCAAAACCCTCGATCAGCGGCTCCGGCCCTGATGCACCGCCCGCCTGCGCCTCGTCAGCGGCCTTCATCATTGCCTGCTGCTGCTCCATCAGCTGCTGCATCATGGCCGCGTGCTCTTCCTCCGTCATCGGCCGGATATGGGCGAGCTGTTTTGTGACGTCATGGCGCAGGCCATCGAGCATGTTTTCGAAAAGCTGGAAGGCTTCCGTCTTGTATTCATTCAGAGGATCGCGCTGGGCATAGCCCCTGAACCCGATGACCGAACGCAGATGCTCAAGCGTCAGCAGGTGCTCGCGCCATTTGTTGTCGATCGTTTGCAGGAGGATCTGCTTTTCGATCTGGCGCATGTTTTCCGGGCCGAACTGTGCCGCCTTCTGCGCCATGAATTCATCCGCGGCCTTCACGAGGCGCTCGCGGATCACCTCGTCATCCACGCCCTCTTCCTTCGCCCAGGCGATCACCGGCACATCGATCCCGAGATTCTCGATCACCGCGGCATAAAGGCCTTCGGTATCCCATTGCTCGGGGTAAGTGCCCTCTGGCATGTAGGCGTCAAGGAGATCATCGATCACCTCGTTACGCATGTCAGCCACGATATCCGAAAGATCCTGCGCCTCCATGATCTCGCGGCGCTGCGCGAAGATCACCTTGCGCTGATCGTTCATCACGTCATCGAACTTCAGGAGATGCTTGCGAATATCGAAATTGCGCGCCTCCACCTTGGCCTGCGCTTTTTCCAGAGATTTGTTGACCCAGGGGTGAATGATCGCCTCGCCTTCCTTCATGCCAAGCGTGGAAAGCACCTTCTCGAGGCGGTCCGAGCCGAAGATGCGCATAAGATCATCCTGAAGCGAAAGGAAGAAAATCGAACGGCCCGGATCGCCCTGACGGCCGGAGCGGCCGCGCAGCTGGTTATCGATCCGGCGGCTTTCGTGGCGCTCCGTTGCCAGCACGAAAAGCCCGCCGGCATCGATCACCTTCTGCTTTTCCTCGGCGTGTTCATCCTCGATACGGCGGCGGATTTCCTCCGGGTCGGCGTCAGGATCGGCGGCGATCGCCTCGAGCACCTTCATCTCCACATTGCCGCCCAGCTGGATATCGGTGCCGCGCCCGGCCATGTTGGTGGCGATGGTCACGGCGCCGAACTTGCCGGCATCGGCCACGATCTGCGCTTCCTTCTCGTGCTGGCGGGCATTGAGCACGTTGTGCTTGATCCCAGCCTTCTTCAGCAGATCCGAAAGCTCCTCGGATTTCTCGATCGAGGTGGTGCCCACAAGCACCGGCTGGCCCTTTTCATGCGCCTCGCGAATGGCCTCTACAACCGCTTCGTTCTTCTCGCGCACGCTGCGATAGACGCGGTCGTGTTCGTCCACCCTGGCGATGGGCTTGTTGGTGGGGATCTCCACCACACCGAGCTTGTATATCTCCTCGAACTCCTCGGCTTCCGTCAGCGCCGTGCCCGTCATCCCGGCAAGCTTTTCGTAGAGGCGGAAATAGTTCTGGAAAGTGACGGAAGCGAGGGTCACGTTTTCGGGCTGGATGGCCACGCCCTCCTTGGCCTCGATCGCCTGATGCA